>JAHFFS010000197.1 GCA_023247815.1 Candidatus Omnitrophota bacterium | reverse complement strand
GCGATCCATGACCCAATTGTCCAAGCGAACCTTTTAGTTTGGATTTTTGTTATGCGGCTTATGATGATTGTCGCGTCGGGATTTTCATATTGGGTCAACGATATTTTTACAAAAAGTCGCTATCAGGACGCTCATGAGATGCATTTTGAGACACCGTTAACCACTTTGGTATGGATCACCTCTCTTGTTTCGATCGGACTGACTTATCTGGTGTCTTATCTGTTGATTCCCACCATGGGAGATGGAACAATTTGGTGGAAACTCGCTTCCATCATCAGCTGCGGGACCATCGCCGGGGCCGTGATTCCGGAAATGGTTAAAATTTTTACGTCAACCGAATCCGTGTATGTCAAAAATATCATTTTTTCCTCACGACGCGGGGGGGCGTCGCTGAACATTTTAAGTGGGTTTACAGCAGGAAATTTCAGCGCCTTTTGGATGGGGCTTTCGATTTTAATCCTCATGGCCATTGCTTATGGAGTCAGCACATTAGGATTGAGTGCGCTCATGATTGCTCCCTCAATCTTTGCCTTTGGTTTGGTGGCCTTTGGATTTTTAGGAATGGGGCCAGTCACGATTGCCGTGGATTCTTACGGCCCGGTTGCTGACAATGCCCAATCGATTTATGAACTTTCTTTGATTGAAACCATTCCAAACATCAAAAATGACTTACAGAAAAAATTTGGCTTCACGCCTGATTTTGAAAAGGCCAAACATCATTTGGAAGCGAATGATGGCGCCGGGAACACCTTCAAGGCTTCAGCCAAACCGGTCTTGATCGGTACGGCTGTCGTGGGGGCAACCACCATGATTTTTTCGATCATCATGATCCTCACCAATGGGATGACAAGTCACATTGATAAACTTTCAATCCTTAATCCGCCGTTCCTTTTAGGGTTGCTTGCTGGTGGTGCCGTGATCTATTGGTTTACCGGGGCATCCGTTCATGCTGTTACAGCAGGCGCTTATCACGCCGTTGAGTTCATTAAAGACAACATCAAATTGAAAGGTTCTGATAAAGCTTCTACCTCTGACAGCAAAAAGGTTGTCGAAATCTGTACGCAATTCGCGCAAAAAGGAATGATCAATCTTTTTCTCACCATTTTTTTTATAACCCTCTCCTTTGCCTGTCTCAATTCTTTCTTTTTTATCGCCTATCTGATCTCCATCGCTTTATTTGGTCTTTATCAAGCCATCTTTATGGCCAATGCCGGTGGAGCGTGGGATAACGCGAAAAAAATCGTTGAAGTCAACTTGAGAGAAAAAGGCACGCCGCTTCATGCCGCGACGGTGGTTGGAGATACGGTGGGTGATCCTTTTAAAGACACGTCTTCGGTCGCGATCAATCCAGTGATCAAATTTTCAACCCTATTTGGTCTGCTCGCGATTGAAATCGCGATTCAGTTGGATCCCATCTTGAATTTAATTCTTGCTTCGGTCTTCTTTGTGATCGCAATTATTTTTTTAAATAAATCGTTTTACGATATGAATATGGTTGAAGACAAAGAATAAACGCAACAAGTTAAAAGGGCGCATCTTAAAACGATGCGCCCTTTTTGACCTACGCATAAATGATGGAATTGATTATTTAGAAAGCGTAGGTCGAGATACTGACTACCTCAATGTTTTATTACGTTTACGTAAGTCAGTAGTACATCAAGAATCTGTTTCAGGTTAAGCTCGTTGTTCTTCCATCCATTTCGGCCCATTCATCAATCGGGCCACTAACATACCACTCACATTATCACCGACGACATTGACCATTGTTGCCGGCGGATCAACCAAGGTGCCAAGCATCGTGATGATCGGCATGGCCTCAATAGGAAATCCAAAGACGGTGATGATCAAAATTTCTCCCAACATCCCTCCAGAGGGGATTCCGCTGATGATCGTTCCGCACAAAAGTGCCACAGCCACCACACCGGCCAAGGTTCCTGCACCTGAAAAAGGCATTCCAAAGATCCCAAACAAAAGTGACATCTTCATGACCGCGGCCAGGCTCGAACCATCGCTGTGCACGGAGGCACCTATATTGACCACAACCTCTCTGATGTCTTCAGGAATCCCGATTTTTTTAGCAGCTTCGAGATTCACTGGCAGCGTTGCCAATCCGCTTCCAGTCCCCCACGCGGTCAAGGCAGCGGGAATGATATTGCTCCAAAAAATTTTAATGGTTTTAAATCCTCCGGCCAGCCAAGCGTAAAAAGAGAATACGATAAAAAAATAAGCCATGGCCAAGGGGTAATAAAGCAGCATGGCCCGAAGATAAGATCCAAATAGCTGGGGACCAAAAACCCCGATGAGATAAGCAAAATAGGCGCCCAATCCGATGGGAGCGTAAAACATAACATAGCCAATGGCCGTGCTCATGACTTCATTGCCGGCGATAAGAAATTGCGCGAAGGGTTTTCCCTTGGCGCCCACGGCTGATGTGGCCAGCCCGATCATGAAAGAAAACAAAATGAGCGCAAACATGTTTTCTTTGGAAAGCAGCTCTTTAAAATTCGGCACTGTAAGAGTCCGGACAATTTGGTCACTGAGCTTAATTTTTTCGATATTGACTGGTTGGTTAAAAGTGATCTGAGTTGCTTGCGTGGGCGGGTAGAGTTTGACACCAATGAGCATAATGACTGCGGCAATGATGCCAGTCACCACAAAAATGACCAACATCCAGCCGATAATTTTCCCTAATCGTTTCATGTCAGTCATCTTGGCCACCGTCGAAGAAATCGAAAAAAAGACCAATGGAACTACGATAGTGAATAAAAGATTAAGAAAAATGTCACCCAGCGGTTTAAGAACCGTTGCCCGCTCCTTCATCAACAATCCGATGAGC
>JAHFFS010000042.1 GCA_023247815.1 Candidatus Omnitrophota bacterium | reverse complement strand
TTTGGGGGCCATGCTAAGCCTGGCCTGGAAAGGCAGCGTCTTGATATTGGTCCTCTTGTGCATGGCCCTTCTGCCGATGCAACGGCTGGGTCTTGGGGACCTGCAGGAAGACGTCAAAGCATCGAAAACATTTTTTTATATGAACAATGATCTTTTGAACCGTCTTCCGTTGACGCAAAATCTCCTCGATCACATAGCCAGCCTCAAAGACTTTTCAGTGTCGCAAGAGGACA
Organism: Candidatus Omnitrophota bacterium; assembly: GCA_023247815.1. Taxonomy (GTDB): domain Bacteria; phylum Omnitrophota; class Gorgyraeia; order Zapsychrales; family JANLHA01; genus JAHFFS01. The sequence goes on along the minus strand of JAHFFS010000042.1, from coordinate 8,908 downwards.
CAAAAAACAATCGTTATCAATCCCTTCTTACCAATAAAAAATTACAATCCTTGCTTGAAGATCCCGAAATCCAACAACAGTTGAAAAGTCATGACCTCTCTGAATTGGTCAACAATCCCAAACTCATCGACCTCGTGAACGACAAAAATTTCTTTGATGAGGTTTCCGAAATGGGAAAAAAGGCATTGCCTTATCCATTCTCTTCCTCCCATACTCCATCCTATTTACCGATGCAAAAATGAGAAAAAATACGGTCTAACAGATCTTGGTCAATATTGCGGCCGGTGACATTGTCCAAATCATTCACGGCCAGTTTAACGTCGTCGGAAACAAACTCAATCGACAATTTTTTCTGCAAATGCCCGCACGCCCTTTGCAATTTCTCTCGGCACTGCTCTAAGGTCTGGATGTGCCGTAAATTTGTGAGCAGCAACCCTTCCCCATGCTCAAAGGCCTCCCCTTGAAGGGCATGCTGACAAATCGCGTCTTCCAATTCTTGGATCCCTTTTGCTTTTAAAACGGAGACCTTCAAATACTTTTTTCCCGGCAACCGCTTTTTCAATTCTACCCCGGCCAGCCGCTTTTTAAGATCGGATTTATTCAAGACAACAAACAACGCCTGGTCTTTGATGTTCTCCATGATCTGAAAATCTTCCACGGACAGTTCCTGACTGTTGTCCAATATCAACAAAACCAAATCCGCCGACTTCATGCTCAAACGGCTACGTTTGACCGCTTCTTCTTCAATGAAATCGCGCGGGGTAAGAATCCCGGCGGTATCGACCAATTGGATCGGGATCCCTTGGATCTGAGCTGTTTCCTCAATGGTATCGCGGGTCGTTCCCGCCACCTCACTGACAATGGCTCGCGGCTGTTTGAGCAAGGCATTCAAAAGCGATGATTTTCCGACATTGGGCTTTCCGCACAACACAATGCGGATCCCTTCTCTTAATAGGCGGCCTTTGCGGCTGGATTTCAGCAAATGGTTGACCCGCTCCAAAGCCCCTTTGACTGATTTGAAAAATTTTTTCTGCGTTTGATTGTCCACATCATCTTCCGGAAAATTAACCAAGGCCTCCAACTCAATATAAACATTCATCAAATCTTCCCGAATGCTTTCCAACTCCGAGGCCAACGCTCCTTTCAATTGCTGTGTCGTCACTCTCAGCAAAGCGTTGGTCTTCGCGTGGATCATGTCTAAGACCGCTTCGGCCTGAGTCAAATCCATGCGGCCGTTTAAAAAAGCGCGTTTGGTAAATTCTCCCGGCTCCGCCAGACGGGCTCCTTTCCTTAGCAGAAGCGCCAAAACATTTTGTAAAACAACCCGTCCGCCATGACAATTGATTTCGATGATATCCTCGCCAGTATAGGTTCGGGGCGCGCGCAGCACAGTCAACAAAACCTCATCGATGATCTCTCCAACGCGGGTCTTCTGCCGCTCAACAATGTGACCGTAGTGAATCGTGTGGGTTTTGCAGACCGAGGGCTTGGGAGCATCGTCCCGGGCCGGTTTAAAAACCGCGTCGGCAATAGCGAACGCTTTGTTCCCGCTCATCCGCACGATCCCGATACCACTGGGACCTGTGGCCGTCGCAATGGCGACAATTGTATCTTCCATTCCTTGGTATTGATACATAGTAAGTCGCAAGTCTCAAGTTGCAAGTCTCAAGTATTACAAGTCGCAAGTTTCAAGTTTCAAGCATTTTTTTTCTTGAGACTTGCGACTTGCGACTTGCAACTTGTAAGAATTTTCTCTCGAACCTCTCCGACCAAATACATGGATCCGGTGACAACGATCCGATCATCCCTGCCGCAATTTGAAATAGCCTGGGCAAGGGCCTGTTCTGAATTTTCAGTGGACTGAACAATGCTCCCTTGAAAAAAAATCTTAAGCTGTTCCGTCGGTAAATGCGCGGCGCGGGGATGAGCCGCTTTTGTCCAAATGACCCTTTTTGCGAATGGGGCAATCAACCGACACATCGCCTCGATCCTTTTATCTTTGGAAAACCCTAACAAAAAGATTCCCGGGGTTCGACCGTAAAGACTTTCAAAAGTTTTTAATAGCATCTGTATGGATTCTGGGGTGTGGGCGCAATCAAGGATCACCTCTTGTCCATCCAAACTCAACTTTTCAAACCGTCCGGCAATGAACGTCTGCCGAAGACCCTCTTGAATGCTCTCTTGACGAAAACCCTGCTCATTCAAATTCAAGGCCTGAATCATTCCCAGCGCCGTCACTGCGTTCAGGATCTGATGTTCACCGGCGAGCGGAATGGTCAAATCAGAATATTGTTGGTCCCCCTGATAAAAGGAAAAAGAATTTTCTGATTTCGCAGAAGCATTGATCAAAAACCGAATATTTTCTCCCACGGTAAAATATTTTGCCCCCACTTGATCACAGTGGTCTTGAATAACACTCAACGCTTCTTGAGTTTGTGGGGCGATCACGACCCTTTGTGTTGCGTCCTTGATGATCGCTGCTTTTTCTTGAGCTATGGCACCCAAGGTGTCGCCCAGCTGCTCGGTGTGTTCTAAACCAATGGGCGTAATACCACAAACCTCGGCGTGGACCACGTTTGTCGCGTCAAGTCGTCCGCCCAACCCGGTCTCAAAAACCGCGAAATCAACCCGTTGCTGATAAAAATAATAAAAAGCCAATGCGGTTAACACTTCAAAATAACTCAGTGTTCCCAACTCGGTCTCGCGCCAATTCTCCAAATGAGGATAAAGTTCCTGACGCAGACACCGCTCAAACGCCTCCGTCGAAATGCATCCTTCCACCGAGTGCGGATCCACGGGACTGCTGTTCGGTTGTAGGATCCGTATCCGTTCTCGGACATCATGCAAATGCGGAGAAGTATAGAGCCCTACCCGAAACCCCGCCGCCCTTAAAAGAAAAGCTATGAAGTGACAGGTTGAGCCCTTGCCCTTAGTGCCAGCCACGTGCAGACAACGGAATTTTCGCTGAGGATCGGACAACTGCTCCATCAGCCGGTGCATCCGGTCGAGCTTAATATTCGCCTGTTTTAACTCAGCAAGATTTCGTTCGTAATTGATAAAAGAATTGAGGTAGGATTGGGCTTGAGCGTGCAACATCGGTGGAATCAATGCTTGAAATGTCGAACACCGGTCATCACCATGACGATCTTGGCTTTCTCGGCAGCGCGGATGACTTCCTCGTCGACAATCGACCCGCCGGTCTGGACAATGATTTTGACTCCAGCCTTTGCCGCGACAGTGACATTATCGACCTTGGGCAAAAAGGCATCGGAAATCATGATGGCCCCCGCGGCCCGCTTTCCGGCCTTTTGCAATGCGGCTTGCGTACTTTCGATGCGGCTCGTCTGTCCGCAGCCAATCCCGACGGTCTTTCGACCCTTCACCAGAATGACCGCGTTGGACCGGACATGCCTGACAACCTTCCATCCAAACTGAATGCTTTCTTCCTGTATTTTTGTTAACTTACGCGAGGTGACAATCTTCACATCATTCATGTTTAAAAGATTTCGGTCCGCTTCTTGAAAAAGCAACCCACCCTCAACGATCTTGAAGTCAAATTTATTAATTGAGAACGCGTCCAACTTGATCTGCATAATGCGCAAGTTTTTCTTTTTGGCTAAAATTTTGAAGGCTGCTTCTTGATACCCCGGGGCCACGACACTTTCCATAAAACCGCTGGCCGAAATCGCTTCCGCCGTTTCCCGATCAACCGTTTGATTAAGACCAATGATCCCGCCAAAGGCGGAAAGTTTATCACAGCTCAACGCGTCCTTGAATGCCGATTGGAGTGTGTCCCCGACCGCGACACCCGTCGGGTTACTATGTTTGATCACGACCGCGGCTGGTTGCGCGAAATCATTGACGACCGCTAAGGCGGCGTTCAAATCCAACAAATTATTGAAAGACAGCTCTTTTCCATGCCGCTGCTGAATCAGCGGCAATCCTCCATCATGGCCCTGGTTGTGATAAAAAGCCCCGGCCTGATGGGGATTTTCACCGTAACGCAAATCCTGGACTTTTTGGTATTTGAGAAATAGCTCCTTTGGCAAAGAAGAAAACCCATCACTCCCAATCATCAACGATTGGAAATAACTGAAAATCATTTGATCATACTGGGCCGTGTGTTCAAAGGCCTCCATCGCCAAATTCAATAACACCGCGTCGGATAAAAGCCCACTGTTATCTTGCAGCTCTTTTAGGATGTCAGCGTATTTTTGCGGATTGCAGACCGCGGCGACACTGCGGTAATTCTTCGCGGCCGCCCGCAGCAGCGACGGCCCACCGATGTCAATATTCTCAACCGCCTCATCCAAACTCACATTCCTTTTCTGGATCACCTTCGCGAACGGATAAAGGTTCACGACGACCAAGTCGATCAACAGGATATTCCCTTCTTCCAATTGCCGAAGATGCCCTACATCATCTCGTCGAGCCAGCAAACCAGCATAAATCTTTGGATGGAGGGTTTTCACACGGCCGTCGAGGATTTCGGGTGATCCGGTATATTCAGAAACGTCTTTGACGGGAAGTCCGGCCGCCATCAAACTCCGGGCGGTTCCGCCGGTCGAAAGCATCTCGACCCCTAAGGCATGCAGGCCTTTGGCAAAATCAGCCAAACCGATTTTGTCCGAAACACTCAAAAGCGCTCGTTTGACTTTAATCATAAAATCCTATCTTGATCAACTTCTCTCGACGAGTTTGATGATCTCTTGAACGAACCGCGGCAAATCCTCAGGTTTACGGGACGTGATGAGGTTCTGATCAACAACGACTTCGTGGTCAACATAGTGGCCGCCAGCGGCGATCAAATCATCTTTGATGGCATAAAAGCAAGTCACTTGCTGGTCCTTGACGATACCGGCGGAAACCAAAAGCCATCCGCCGTGACAAATCGCGGCAACGACCCGTCCGTCAAGATAAAGACGTTTGACAAAAGCCACGACCTCGTCGTAGCGCCGCAGAATATCCGGGGCATAACCTCCGGGGATGATGACACCATCAAAATCCGTTACCTTCGCTTTTTGAATGGAGGTATCGACAGTGATGGGGTAACCTTCTTTACTGCCATAGGTGCTCTTGTTGCCGGTGCCGATGGTGGTAACCGCAATCCCAGCCTCTTGCAGCCGCAAAAGCGGATACCACACCTCCAAGACCTGATAAAGGTCCTCAACAAGGATGGCAATCTTTCGACGAGGTTTTTCCATCAAAGATACAAAGCTCTTGTGGAATCCAATAGGATGTTATTTGAAAATCTGGAAACGACGATCAGCTTCTTTTGCTGCCGGTGCGTCGTTTGCGCTCGGATGGCTTTGAATAGTAACGTCGTTCTTTCAATTCAACTAAAAAGCCCTCTTTCTGACACTGCTTTTTAAAAATGCGCATGGCCTTTTCAAAGCCATGTTTATCAGTAATTTTGACTTCTACCATAGAATGATCTCACCAGCCTTCCTTAATTTGAATGGGTCTTACGAAAATATATCTTACGCTCTTCGCTATTGTAAGTCAAGCATGAGAAAAGCATCGCATTGGACAACCACGGCTCGAATGGTTTGAGAAGCGACCGCCTGCACTTCAAATCGCCGCGGCTCCTTCTTCGCCCGTGCGGATCTTATAAAGCTTTTCCAGATCCAAAACCGCAATCTTTCCGTCACCAGTGGTCCCGGTCTTCGCGGTCCGACGGATCACATCGACAATCCGCTCGATCTGAAATTCATCAACGTAAATCTCGATCTTCATCTTCGGTTTGAGCCCGTTGCGATGGTTGCCGAAACCCTTGGCTTCGGTCACCGTCACGCCGCCAATTCCCGAATTTTCCAAAGCCTGGCAAACTTCCTCAAACTTTTCTTTACGGACAATGGCTTCAATCTTCTTCATAACTCTATATTTCGGTCACATTCCGTTCGGAAATGGGCTGATCAAAGGAATTCAGTCTGGATTGTAATACGTATACTCGTCCCCGGCGAAATTCTTCAAAACGACTTTGTCGTCATCCTGCGAAACAATGTAATTGGGACTCAAAGGGACCTTGCCTCCGCCTCCCGGGGCGTCGATCACAAACGTCGGGACCGCGTAACCAGTGGTGAAACCGCGCAAATTTTTCATGATGTTAATCCCGACGCTGATGGGGGTGCGAAAATGCCTTGATCCGAGGATCGGATCGCACTGATAAATGTAATAGGGCCGAACGCGGATTTTCAAAAGTTCGTGCATGAGCTGCTTCATCGTCGCTGGATCATCATTGATCCCTTTTAAAAGCACGGTCTGGCTGCCCATCGGGATGCCATGGTCGGCGATGAGATTGCAGGCGTATTTCACCCGTTCGGTGATTTCTTTGGCATGATTGAAATGGATGCTCATCCAGATCGGCGAATATTTTTTGAGCATCGCCACCAACTCCGAAGTGACCCGCTGCGGGAGCGTGACCGGAATGCGCGAACCAATCCGGACAAACTCGACATGTTTGATGGCCTTCAAATTTTTAATGATGTATTCCAAAAGACTGTCAGCAAGAGTCAAAGGATCGCCGCCCGAAATCAAGACATCACGGATTTCCCGATGCGAACGGATATAATCAAAAGCCGCTTCATACGTGGCGGTGCTCAATGTTCGCTTCCCATCACCCACCATCCGCGAACGTGTGCAATACCGGCAATACATCGCACACATTTCGTTGACCAGAAACAAGACCCGATCAGGATAACGATGAACCAACCCGTGGACCGGCGAATTTTTATCCTCGCCGCACGGATCTTTCATCTCCTCGGGAGCCACTTCCAATTCATTGTCCAGGGGCACGGATTGCAAACGAATGACACATTGCGGATCCTCAGGATCGATGAGGCTTGCGAAATACGGCGGGATGGACATCGTGAGTTTCCCGCCTGCTCCGCCGATGCCGCGTTCTTCCTGAGGAGTCAATGACATCATCTGCGCGATCACATCTTTGGTCTTAATCCGATGCCGCAGCTGCCAGCGCCAGTCTTCCCAATCGATTTCCGTGGCATCAGGAAAATACTTTAAAACGCGTTTTTCCGACGGAGTAAGTTTGATCTTTGGCTTCGCCTTAACGATCTTGTGCTCAGTTAAAGGCAAACTTAACGTATCGACGGGATTCATTTATCTCCTTTCCTGCGGATGGGATATCGCCGTTGCTTTTTCTGACGATTTTAAACCATAACGATGGCAAGCAAAATCGATGATTTGATTAAGCACCGCGTTATATGATGAACCCAAGAGCTTTGGGAAAATATTAAAAACATCCTCGCCATCCAACGAGGGCAAGGGATTGATTTCTAAAATGTACGGTTGGCCCTGACGGTCAACTCGAAAATCGATCCGGCCAAAATCCCGGCAACCGACGGACTGGTAAGCCCGCACCGCCAGATTCTGAATTTCTTTGGCCGCTTCTCGCGAAAGCTTCGCCGGGCACACGTATCGCAAATTGGGCGAACAGACGCGCGCGAAGGTATAAAATTTATCTCCCAAATCCGTGCTGCCATCCATGCACACCTGGGCCACTGGCATGGCCTGCGGCTGATCATTGCCTAAAACCGGAACAGTAAATTCCGTCCCTGAAATGAATTCTTCCACCAAGGCTGGTTGACGATACGTTCGAATGATGTATTCAACTTGCTGCCTCAACCGTTCCGGAGTTTCCACCCGCGATTGGTCGGTCAATCCCTTGGACGTTCCCTCATGACAAGTTTTAACAATCAACGGGAAACGCAAATGACCGATCGCGTCGCAATCGCTCACTTTATGCATCAGGGCAAAGGAGGGTGTGGGCAAACCATCGGCGATAAAACATTTTTTAGCGACGGCCTTGTCCAAAGTAATGCCCAAGGTCAAGGCATCGGAACCAACAAAAGGGATCCCGCGCATCTCTAAAAGGATCGGGACTTGCGACTCACGATTACGACCGCGGAAACCTTCGCAAATATTGAAGACAATGTCCACATCAAGATCATCAAGCTGTGCTAATAAATTATCGACGTTGCCGATGCGCTTCACCTGATGGCCGCCCCATTCAAAGGCCTTGATGATTGACTCAATGGTCTTTGGCTTATCAAGTTCGGCGTTAGCGTCAAGCGGATCGTTTGCAGAAAGCACCCAGTCCGTTTTGCTGTTATAAGTAAATCCGATTTTCATTGCTTAAATTGTCTCCTTGTTGATCATTCTATCCACATTTAAATAAAAAAACAATCATAAATAATGTAAAAAATGCTCGTCCTCTCAAAAAGTAATGGATGAAAGACTTCCTGTTATCGGGTCGCCATGACCCCGACCCGGCCGCAAAAACGCGTGATGGGGCAGCGTGAACAAAACGGCGAAATCGGCCGGCAGATATTCTGTCCCCACGTGACAAGCTGCGCGTTATACCGCATCCAATATTTTTTAGGCAACTGATTTCGCAAAACAAATTCTGTTTCTTCCGGATTTTTAGTTTTAACATAACCAAAACGATTAGAGATCCGATGCACGTGCGTGTCGACACACATCGCCGGAATCCCAAAACCTTCGGTCAAAACCAAATTCGCGGTCTTACGCCCAACCCCTTTCATCAAAAGCAAAGTGTCCAAATCATTCGGCACTTGACCGTCAAACTTTTCTAAAACATCATGACAAATCCCTTTGATCGTCCTGGCCTTGGTTTTATAAAAACCCACTGGATAAATCAATCTTTCCAATTTCTCCGTCGGAATCTTCAACATCGTAGCCGGCGTATCGGCCACCGCGAACAAACGTTCGGCCGCCGGTAGTGTAGTTTCATCTTTCGTGCGCAAACTCATGATGCAAGAGATCAAGACCAAAAAAGGACTCTGCCAGCGTTTACCAACCAAGGTGACCGAAGGATCCGGCAGGCCTTTCAGTGCCTTGCGCAACCGTTCGATGACTTGATCAATGTTGG
>JAHFFS010000196.1 GCA_023247815.1 Candidatus Omnitrophota bacterium | reverse complement strand
TTTTTTGTGATTGTTTTATAGTCGACGGTGTCTTTAATGTCATCGGTTTGAGTTGCTTTTGTGATGTCACATTCCATTTCAATATTGATGTGGATGTCCTGTTTTTGTTCCCGTTCCCAATCAAAAATACCGATGATGGTTCGTAAATGCAGGTCCGTGATTCTTATTTTTGCCATGGGAGTCCTCTTTAGATCAAATGTTCGCCGCCGTCAACGTAAATGATCTGGCCGGTTAGAAAGTCATTGTTGAGAAGAAATTCGATGGATTGTGTGATGTGTCGCAACTCCCCCTTTTTTTTTAACGGGACGCGTTGGGTAAGACGAAGCAAATAGTTGGGCTTTTCGCCTTCGGGAGCCAGGATTAATCCAGGGGCAATTCCATTAACACGGATGGCCGGAGCCAACTCCAAAGCCGCCATGGTTGTGAGTTCGGCCAGCGCTTTTTTTGCCAGCAGATAACTGAAGCGCGGGGCTTTTTCGTCGCTGATCCGCGTGTCCAAGATGTTGATGATGTTCCCTGCTTTGTACCTTTTGGCGAATTGCGAAATCAAAAGGAATGGGACCCGCACGTGGACAGCCATGTCATTTTCAAATTGTTTGAGATCCCCCTTCTTCAATGTCGAAGGACGAAACAGCGAGGCGTTGTTGATGAGCACATCGATTTTTGAATAATGAGTAAAAACGCGTTTGATAAAGTTTTGTGTTGATTTTAAATCGGTGAGATCTGCTGGAAAGATTTGGCAATCAACATTCAAATTTTTAATGGCTTCGGCTGTTTTTTCTGCCGGCGCTTTTGATGTGTGGTAGTGAAGAGCAATGCTGTATCCTTGCGCCGCTAGGGATAAGGCAATGGCTTGCCCGATCCGTTTGGCCCCGCCAGTCACTAAAGCAACTTTTGACTTGGTATTTGACATCCGCTCGAATTTATTATAGGTTACATTGTGCTTGCTGACTTAAAGCAAACCGAATTCGCATATTAACATAGTCAAATTTTTGTGTCAAACGTCTTAGTACCCTCCTCGAGAAGGAATGTATCATGAACCCCATTGCTGATTACCATATGCACACCCCGCTTTGCGGCCATGCGATAGGCCTTCCGCAAGAATATGCCAAACAAGCTTTGCAGGTTGGGTTGGAAGAGATCGGTTTTTCCGACCATGCTCCTTTTGTTGTTAAAGATTTGCCCGGAATAACGATGAAGATGCAGCAACTTCCCCAATATTATCGAATGATTGAACTGGTTCGTGATCAGTATCGAAATGAATTGCTGATCAAGGTGGGGATTGAAGCGGATTTTGTTCCTGGCTATGAAGAAAAGACCAAAGCGATCCTCAAGGATTATCCTTATGATTATGTGATTGGCTCGGTGCATTTTATCCGAGGATGGGGATTTGATAACCCGGAGGAACGTGAGCAGTGGGATCAGAATGATATCGATGAGGTCTATCGCCAGTATTATTCACTTTTACGACAGTCGGCGCAAAGTCAGTTGTTTGATATTATGGCGCATGTGGATTTGGTCAAAAAATTTGGTCATCGCCCTTCTGCATTTTTAGCTGACGAGGTCGAAAAAACCGCGCAGGTTTTTAAGGAGTCGGGTGTTGCGGTCGAAATCAATACCTCGGGGTTACGAAAACCGGTTAAAGAGATTTATCCGTCGCTGTTGGCCTTGAAAATTTACGCGCGATGCCAAGTCCCGCTCTGCTTTGGCTCAGACGCGCATGATCCCAAAGATGTTGGCAAGGATTATGATCAAGCGTTGCAGTTGGCCAAGGCGGCCGGGTATACCGAATACGTTTTATTCAGCCAGAGAAAAATCGAACGGACAATAAAGTTATGATCAGGATTCAGGGGATTGATCATGTGGCCTTAAACGTTCGCGATCTCGACAAATCGGTTGAATTTTATACCAAGATTTTGGGGTTGAAAATCACTGAGCGGGAACCTTCCAAGCCGGGTGTTGAATATTTTTTAGATTGTGGCCCGGCGCTATTGGGGGTCATACAAGCGAAAGATTTTGATCAGCACCACCCTTTTGCCAATGAAGGTTTGGGGGCGAACCATTTTTCGTTTCGAGTAGCGTCCAAGGATTTTGATGGGTTCATTAAGCAGCTTGAGGCCAACAAGGTCAAAATTGAATTCGCGAAGAAACGTTTGAAATCGTGGTCGCTTTATTTTTATGATCTCGACGGAAACAAACTGGAAGCAACGGCCTGGCCGCTCGAAGATGGGTTGCCCATGGAGCAATGTCCGAAAGTCATTTATGATCCGCAAAATAAAACTTGGAAACCATACGGGGGGCTGTCCCTTTAGGGACTGTCCCCCAAAAATAAAAGTAAAAGGATAATATGAAAATAAAAATTGGTGATCGAGCCCCATCTTTTTCGCTCCCGGACCAAGATGGGACAATTGTTTCGCTTAAAGAATTTTTTAAACAAAAAAATATCGTCCTTTATTTTTATCCTAAGGATGACACCCCAGGCTGTACGGTTGAGGCCTGCGGTTTTCGTGATGAAATCAAATCCTTTGAGAAGATCGATGCGGTTGTGCTAGGTGTCAGTCCCGATTCCGTTGAGAAGCACACCAAGTTCATTGCCAAATTTCAATTGCCATTCACTTTATTGAGCGACGAGCAGAAAAAGACCTGTCAAGATTATGGGGTGTGGGTCGAAAAATCCATGTACGGCCGCAAATATATGGGTGTGGCACGCTCGACTTTTATCATCGGCAAAGATGGAAAGATCAAAAATATTTTTGAAAAAATAACTCCCCAAGGTCACAATCAGGAAGTTCTTTCAGCGCTTAAAGAATTATGAATTATTGATCGGTCACCAAAATGTTGAATTTT
>JAHFFS010000195.1 GCA_023247815.1 Candidatus Omnitrophota bacterium | reverse complement strand
ACCCGGGGGGGTGCGGTGGGGGTTGGCCGGGCCACCACGATCAGTGTGGTGACGAGTTTTATTCTGATCATCATTGCCGATGCGATCGTGACCGGCATTTATTATTTTTCAAACATTTAAAGGATCGGGGAGTTTCCCACTCTCTGTCATTGCGAGCCCCGAAGGACGGCGGAGGCGTTACTAAAAGTGCCAGCCTTAATATTGAAAATAGCCTGACCCTTTTAGTAACGCCTCCGAATAAAATGAATATCGTTAGGAAGGGATGACTGATCAATGACCGGGCTCAAAACCACCATTTCGGTGCAAAATCTGGTTAAGATTTACAATGGACGCCGGGTCCTCGACGGGGTCAATCTGGATATTGAGCAGGGGGAAATTTTTGTCATCATGGGGGGGTCGGGATGCGGGAAAAGCACCTTGCTGCGTCATATGACTGGGGCCATCAGCCCTGATTCGGGACGGGTTTTGATTGGGGACAAGGAATTGACCAGCATGACCAATGAAGAAAAGGAAAAAATCAAACAAACTTTTGGCATGAGTTTCCAATCGGCGGCGCTCTTGGATTATTTGACGGTCGAGGAAAATGTGTCCCTGCCGCTCAAAGAACATACCAAGCTTGATCCTAAGATCATTTCGATCATTGTGCGAACGAAATTGAACCTCGTTGGGCTGGCCGGATACGAAAACCTGCAGCCAAGCATGCTTTCCGGCGGGATGCGTAAGCGGGTGGGCCTCGCGCGCGCGATTGCCATGGACCCTGAATTCATTTTTTATGACGAGCCGTCGGCGGGGTTAGATCCAGTGGTTTGCGCGGTCGTCGATCAACTGATCATGGATTTGAGCAAGAAATTGTTGTTGACGTCCGTCGTGGTCACGCACAATATGGAGAGCGTCTTTCGAATTGCCGATCGGGTCGCGATGCTTCATCAGGGAAAGGTTTTGCAAATTGGGCGTCCTGAAGAGATCAAGCATTCGCAGAATCCAATCGTTCAGCAATTCATTCACGGTCGTTTGGAGGGGCCGATCACGAAAAATGAAACCAAGGCCGGTGTGGCCATTGATGTTGAAATGGAAGAAGGAGGGTTGTCCCATTAGGGGCTGTCCCTCAAATTAAGGAGCCAACTATGCAATTGAATAATGAAACGAAAATCGGAGTATTGGTCGTTCTTGTCCTTGGCATCTTGGGCGTTTTGACCTGGAAGGCTGGAAATTATGATTTTCGGGCGCAAGGGTATCACGTCAAGGTGCAGTTTAGCAATATTGAGGGAGTCGACAAAAATGCGCCAGTGACGGTGAATGGTTTTGAGGTGGGCAGAGTCCAAGACATCCAAATCGTTTATGGTGAAAAAACTTACGTTGAGTTGGTCTTATATCTTGACACGAAAGCGAAGATCCATAAGGGGGCAACGGCGTTTATTAAGCAGATGGGATTCTTAGGTGAAAAATTCGTCGGGTTGACCACCGGAGATGACACTCAGGAATTTTTGGGAGACGGCGCCGTCATTCAGGGGACTGAACCTGCTAGTCTAGAAAAGCTATTACGGGAAGGCCAAGAGATTGCCACGAATATCAAAGAGATTTCGGTCCAGGTCAATGAACGCTTGAGAGTGAACAGCGAGGCGATCGATGCCATTTTCGCTGATCTGCGCGCGTCGATGAATAACATTTCCGTGATTTCGGGAAATGTGAAAGAGCGTTTGGAGGTCAATGACCAGTTGATCGACGGGATTGTGGGGAACCTGAATTCAACGAGTAAAAATCTTGAAGAAATGAGTTTTGATTTGAAACAGAATCCTTGGAAATTGTTGTATAAGGCGAAGAAAAATGAATGAAAAAAATTTTTATTATCATCCTTGTCCTCATCGCCGTGGTGCTCCTTGCCAGAAATGTTTTGGTCAAATGGTCACTGGAGCAGGGCATTCAGCAATTGACCGGCCTGCCATTGAGTATTTCCAAACTTGAGATCGGGTTGCTTGAACCGCGAATTCAAATCCAAGGTTTGCGGATTTTAAATCCTCCGTCTTACCACCAGGCGCTCATGCTCGACGTCCCGGAGATTTATGTGCGGTATGAACCATTGAGGCTTTTGCGACGGTATTTTTTTGTCACCGAGGCCAGGATCCATTTGCGCGAATTGAACGTCATTAAGGAGGCGGACGGCCAGTTTAATCTCAACGCGTTTAAAAATTTGAAAAGAGAATCCACAGAAGGTTCAGACGTCAAGACGTCGAAACCAACGGCCTGGAAATTTTATGTCGACACGCTTCAGTTAGAAATCGGTAAGGTAAGCTATCAAGATCTTTCGCAGTCGCCGCCGCTGGTAAAGACTTTTGATTTGGATTTGAAAGAATCCTTGCAACAGATCAACAATCCCCGGATGTTATTGCGACTGATCATCTTTCGCGCTTTATCAAAGACCTCGATTGAGACTTTAACCAATTTCAGCCTCAATGAATTGAAAAACGGTCTTTTCAATGCCCTTCCCAATATCCCTTCCAATGCCCTGCGTAAAACCTCCGATGTCCTTAAGAAGTCAGAAGAGAGCCTTAAAAAATTATTGCCGGGTTATTCGGGCGAATAAGCTTGCCATTTTCAAAAATAACCAATCTTCGGGAATTAGTATTCTTACTAAAAATATTTTATACTTGAACCATTATGACTAGGTCTATTCCTATGCATTGGCAACGGTCGGTGAGTCTGACCGTTATCGCGTGTTTTATCATATCTAGCCTCAATCTTCCTTTGGTCTTCGCCCAGGAAGCGGCTTCGCTTCCTGCTGTACTGCCGCGACCGGGCATCAGGCTCGGTGTCAGTTCTCCATTTAATCCGCCTTTTCTTGAAGGGGTCAAGGT
>JAHFFS010000194.1 GCA_023247815.1 Candidatus Omnitrophota bacterium | reverse complement strand
CACCGCTGATTTGTAGATTCCCGTCGGTGTATTTTACGCTCAGCAAAGGTGAACTGATATCTCCCCTGATCCGGCATTCGTCGGAAACCTTCACGTCCAGGGTGTTGGCTTGCACTTGGGTTGACAATTGAATCCCTTGTTCCGCGGTCTTTGCGAATTGGAAATTATTAAGCGTCAATTTTCCTTGGAGTTGCTGGTTTTTGTTGGTTGTGACGCGGGTCTCGGGATCGGTCGACAGTAGGCCGGATATTTTCAGGTCATCTCCGGTTTTTGTTAGAGCCAACTGATCCAACTGTACGGTTCCGGTAACGCGGGTTTGATCTCGCAGCGTTAGGTCAGAAAAGGCTTTTAAAGACCCTTGGAGGGAGAGTTCCTGCCCCTTGAGGGTCAGATGGAGAGCGGCCTGGTTGACGCGGCTCTGTGTCAGCGTGAGATCGGAAGGTTGATAGAAACGGTTGAGGATTTCGGACAAGAAGAGATTTGTAACGTCGAGTTGCAGGTCCAAACTTTTATTAAGCGGTTGGAAATTACCTTGTGATCTGATGAGCGCGTCTTGGTTTTTCAGATGACCGGAGAATGAAAATTGAATGCCTTTGCGTAAAGAAAGCCCGGCCAAGATTTGGATGTTTTCCAAGGTTTCTTTATAAGCGGGATCAGTTGTCTTGTCGAG
This sequence comes from Candidatus Omnitrophota bacterium, assembly GCA_023247815.1. Classification (GTDB taxonomy): domain Bacteria; phylum Omnitrophota; class Gorgyraeia; order Zapsychrales; family JANLHA01; genus JAHFFS01. The sequence continues at coordinate 2,216 of JAHFFS010000194.1, read as the reverse complement.
GAGCTCAATCTTGCCTTGTTCGACGCTGAGATGGCTTAAGTAGATCTGCGGCAGCGGGTTTGCTTTGCCGGAGGCGTTTTGTTTATTGAGAAGATCAGAGAAGCTCCACTCCTCGGGACCGATTCGGCTGATGTAAAGATTGGGATTTCTGATTGTTACGGAAGATACGATGAATTGCCGGTCCTTTAAGACGGCAAATAGCGGAACCAGAATATCGATTTCATCGATGTGCACAAACGGTAGAAACGGATCATCCTTTCGGTAAATGGTGAGGTCCTTGACGCTGAGACCTTTGAGTGGGGTAAAGCCGATTTCGGTAAAGATCAGTTTGCGTCCCAGATATTCTTGAGCCTTGGCATTGATGATCTTTTTTAGATGAACAGGGAGAAAGACGGCGTTGAGGTAAAAGTACGCGGCAAAGCAGACCGTTAGGAAAATTAAAAGGACAATTCCAATTTTTTTTCTCACAAAAGGTATTATAACACATTGTTATCCGGTTAAAATTGGATCGTTTGAAAAAATACAAGGCTGTGATATACTACAAATCTTCAAAAAATAAAAGTCGATTTTATGGACAATATGGGACGGTTAAAAGGATCATCTCTTACGGGAAGTAGCGCAGCTGGCTAGCGCACATGCTTTGGGAGCATGGGGTCGAGGGTTCGAATCCCTCCTTCCCGACTTATTTTAATTGATGGGGACGGCCCCTTCAAAGGGGCGGTCCCCAAACTATGACAGCCGCAGCACAATGTCTATCAAAAAAGATCATACAAAATTGCTATGTGACTTAGGCGAAATGAGCGGTTTATTCTCAGATGCCACCAGTCTGGAAACTTTTTTGCAGGAAATCGTCAGCCTCATCGCCAAACACATGCATTCCGAGGTGTGTTCGATTTATCTCTATTATGATGAAAGTGATGAGTTGGTGTTAAAGGCGACCAAGGGACTGAAGCCCGAAGCGGTGGGGAAAGTTCATATGAAGTTGGGAGAAGGATTGACGGGGATGGCGGTGAAAGAATTAAGGCCGGTGTGTGTCAAAGAAGCGAGCAAAGAACCGCAGTATAAATATTTTCCGGAAATCGGCGAAGAGGTTTATGAGTCATTCTTGGCAGTGCCGATTTTGCACGGCAATAGCCGGATCGGTGCTGTCGTCGTGCAAAACAGTAAGAAAGATTATTTTACCGACGATGACATCCAAGTTTTCCGTTCCATCACAACGCAATTGGCGACAACCATTGAAACCGCGCGCCTGCTGATCCGGTTGGACGAGAAAGCGGTCCTGCCAAAAGTTAAAACGCGTTTAAGCCCATTGGGTATGATCATGGCCAGGGTCGGATCAAGCGGTTTTGCCCTAGGTGAGGCCATTGTCCACGCCGGAAAAGGGCAGTGGGGCAGCATGGTCGGTGTCGATGAGGAAAACCAAACGATTGAACATTTTGAGCTCGCCTTGAAACTCACTGAGAAACAGCTCGAGGAACTGCAAGAGGAAATCGAAGAAAAGCTTTCTGACGTGGCTTCACTGATTTTTACCGCGCAGATTTTGATGTTGAAAGACAAGCCCTTCATTGACGCGATCATTCTGGAAATCAAAAATGGCGTTAGCCCGGCCAAGGCGATCATTACGGTCGTGGACAATTACGTGCGGATATTTGAAGGATTGCCGCAGCAGTATCTCAAAGAAAAAAAGGATGACGTCCTCGATATTGGTTATCGTTTGTTGGGCAATTTGACCGGCAGCCGCGATCGACGCCATGATTATAAGGACAAGATTGTTGTCGCTGAGGAGATGTTTCCATCGGACATTTTAAAATTGTCATCGCAAAGAGTGAAGGGCCTGGTTTTGCTCAGTGGTGGGATCACCTCGCACGTGTCGATCCTGGCGCGTTCGCTCAAGCTGCCGGTGGTGATTGTCGAGGAGCGGGCATTGCTTAAGTTGGCATCGGGAACTCGCGTTTATCTCGACACCGAGGAGGGATGCATTTATGTCAACCCCAACCAAGAAGTCTTGGCGGCATACCATAAGCGTCTGGAAGATCAGAAAATTTTAGAATCCTTGCGAGGAAAGATCAAGGCCAGGACAGTCAGCAAAGACGGCACGAGGATCCGCCTGCTGTCCAACGTGAATTTGTTGAGTGACGCGGTAACTGCCTTGGAATACAAATCAGAAGGGGTCGGGCTTTACCGTACTGAATTTCCGTTCATTGTGCGCAGCAATT
>JAHFFS010000041.1 GCA_023247815.1 Candidatus Omnitrophota bacterium | reverse complement strand
CTACGTAAGCCGTTCCTTGCATAACATGGGTCATTTCGTGGGCTAAAATCGCGGCAAAAATATCTTCGATATAAACTGTCTTATCATTCTCGGCTTTTTTAGTGCTATATTCAGCGTCATAGCGCGATGGAATATTCAACATTTTGGCGTAATGAGCAACTTCTCGAATAAGCCCTAAATACATATACACATCATCATGCCCGGAAGAGGCAAAGGCGTTCACATCCGGAGAGTCGACGATAAAAAGCTTTCCTCGAAACTCCGGTAGATGCAAAGACGCGGCATGTTCATTATAAGCGTCCGTGACCCTGGCAAAAATGTGATGAATGATTGCCGCCTCCCGACTGTCTTCCCGATCAACAAATCCATACGTCCGCATGATTTGATAGTGTCGCTTATAAATCTCATTATCCGCCTCCTGCTCAATTTGTTCTTTTGATTTATCGGTATGTTCAGCCAGAAAGGCGACAAAATTATTTTCCTGACTTTCTCGATCTTCAACCCGCGGAGTGGGAGCGCTTTTATCGGCAAAATCGTGCCCGATTTTGCCGAGCTGCATTGTTCGACCCGATGACGTTTCTTTCCGATCATCCTTGGAGACAACCGCCGCGCCTTCTTCATCGATAAACTCTGCTACCGAACTCGCGACCGTCCCCAACTCTGGTAAATCCTGATACTGCTGATAAATCTCCATATTCTCCCGACGCTGTTTATCGCGAATCCGTTTCAATCGCGAAATAAAACGTTTCATCATTGTGGCGGTCTTTTCTTCTTCACTATTGACAACATAATCCTTGGCCTTCTTGGCAAAGGCCACTTCATAACCCCATAAGTTATTCCTGGCCCGTTGCCTGACAAGCGGGTGTTCGGTCTCGTCCTGCAAAATTTGCACAGAGTCCTGATATGTCCCAGGCAATGCACTCAACACTTTAACGGCATTCACCCGCATATTGACGCGATCTTCATTGACAAATCCTCTATCAGAAGCATCAACCTTCGATTCTGAAAGAAGGATTCTGATCTGTTCTAAAAGCCGATGTTGGACATCGGAATCAATCCAACCATATGAAGATTGCAGCCAATTGTCAATGGCCTCGAGTGCTCGTAATTTCTGATCATACTCTTTGCTTTCACTTAACATTAAAACAGCCAAATCTAGCGCGTCTGATCTCTGCAAATAATCATCCATAAAATCCGACGTGCGCTCCGATATCCTAAAATCACTTTCCCGCAGAAAATCACGGAAGGCTTGAAGAACAAGGGGATAGCGGTCCTTAGCAATGCGAACTGAAGATGCCCTCTGATCCGCATCCCTAGAATAGTTCTCTTGTCCGTCCTGTTCCTTGATAAGAAGACGCAGCAATTGCGGGATGTATTCCTTTCTCGCTTCGTTCATCAACGTGATGATATCCCGAAAATCACGGGCTTTCTCATCCTTGCGCATATCCACGTAACCCTCGATGTTTTTCTCTGCAAGACCTTCAATTTTTAAAATATACGGTAGCAAAGAAAAATTTTGCTCAACGGTATAATACAAATTAACCAACATTTGATATCCATCCATTCCCATGTTGATCATCCGCTGACAAGCCGTTTCTATGATCTCTTGCTTGGATGTATGATGTACTAATATCGTTGCTGTTTTCGCCAATTGATTAAAAACCTTTTGCGCCACCGGGAAATCTTTCACTTCGGCGACCTTCAACAATTCCACAGCGGCCAGGGTGGCAGAATACCCCGGACCATTCGAACTTATCTCATGATCGGCAATGATGGCGCGCAAATGATCTCGTACCTCTTGGCTCTCAAACGCCAATTCCCCTAAAGCGGAAATGACCAGATCTTGCTCATATGGACTCTCAATCGTCTGCTGCATACGGATCAACAAATCCACCCGCTTGGATTCTTTTAAATCTTGGATAATCGGATAAATATTCCAATATCCTTCTTTCACCGGTTCAATCAACATCTGAAAAGTCCGTTCCGGATCATGATAAATTGTGCTTGAAAAATGGGCCACCCGGTCTGAAAAAGATAATGTGGGATCAGAAAGATCAATCGTGTTTAAAATATTCGCGTATTTGCGGTGGATAAATCCCCGGGTAGCTTTTAAAAATTCGATCTTATGCGGTAGCTTTTTAATGTTATTGTAAATTCGTATAACATCATCGATGGATTCGTCATCTTTCAAAAGCGAAAGACCTCTGACCGCGCAAGAGATCCAATGAAAATTCCAGTAGCGAATGCCGTCGTGAAGAAAGAACATGCTCTCAATTTGCCGCGCCTTCAAATGCTTACGCATTCTTGGGATTGCGGCTTTGACCCCACGCTTTCCAAGTGCCACCAAAACCTCTGGCTCCTTATCCATCAAGTTCAAAAGCACTGTATCAACCTGCGGATCATCCATCGCCAGCATGATATTGATCAACGCCAATTTTTTATCCGCGATCTTTCCTATCAAATCCCTTTTGCCGATCACTTCTGCAAAATATGGAAGCGCGTTTGGGCCAAAACGATAAAGCGCGAGCGCAATCACCATATCGAGCGCTTCATTACCGATCATCGATTCTCGATGATTATTTTTCTCCCATCGCTTGATCATATTTGTTTCTATTCCATATCCTTTAATCTCCTTTATCAAATACGGAATCGCTGCTTCGCCTAATTTCTGAATTTGAGCAACTGCCTTTTCTATTTCATCAATAGAACAGCGACGGTTATTTCTAAATGGAAACAAGATAAACGAAATCTTGGTTGCCATTTTGATATTGGGACTATTGAGATCGATTTCTATATGCATAATTTTTGCTTCAAAACGTTTAAATTCTTTTGCAAAAACAGGTTGTTTTAGAATAATCTCTTTGTACTCCCTTCCGGCTTGATCTGGCTCTAAGGAAAGATACCATTCCTTTTTGAGCGGCGCTGGCTGATCATTGTCCTTATGCGCGGCCCCCACGACCGCGTCTTGTGCGGACGGCGATGGGAGTTTGGATATTTCTTGGCCGCCAAATCTTTTCCGCAGATTTGCTAAGACGATCTGTCCGGCCCGCAACGCGTTTTCTGGGGTCTTTTGTTCTTGATAAGCATCCGAGACCGACTGGGCCAAAATATGAGCGTGCTCATTGGTCATCCCAGCCTCGACGAACTCAACCTCCACCAATTCATGCAGCAAATGTTCTAACGCCTTCGGACTCAAATTCTGCATCTGCCGTCGGGACAAAAGGATTTTATACGCGTTTTGATGGCGAACGATCAACCCTCCCAATTCTTGACCAGTTCGCGTGAGCCGCTTGTCTTTGACATCAACCAAAAAAATCCTTTCTGAAATAGCGTCGAGCCACGCCTGATCAAAGCCGGCCCCCTTCAGCGCCTGCAAGGCCGCGGCCACCGCACCGCGGTCAGACGCTGTTTGTGAATTGCCCAGGCTGGCAAAAATTCGATTCCAACCACCCTTTGTTTCTCTCGCGGCAATTTTTTCCAGCCGCTGCTTGATATCATCGTATAATCCGGTGTTGCTTCCCGTCTTCTGTTCGACAATGCCGTCGCGCTGCTGTTGCCGCAAGATGATCTCCAAATCCTGCAACGTCCCCACCGGATCAAATTCCTCCGATGATACGGCTTGGCTGTCTTCAATGGTCTTTAATATCTTTTGCGTGAATTCACCTAAGGCAAACCCGCCGGAGAAGTATTTGCGAGGGACAGTCACTTGCAAATGCTCGTCATAATCTTCGCGGATGAAGTTATAGACCCCTTTCTGAAAGGCCTGCAGATACTGATCATAAATCTTTTGTTTGATGGCTCGATCTTCGACATCAACGCCTACGATCTTGTTCTGATCGGAATAAACCTGGTTGAGCAAACTCGATGTGAGCGCCTTTTTATACCAACTCGCTAAAATCAGGGCTTGATAAATCTGCCTTAACGTCGCGAAATTTTTCCCCTCATTGACTTCCCGCTCAACGGCCGGCAATAAAACCTCTCGGGCGACCGACGAGGAAAGCCGGCTCAAATCTTGCGCATCCCCCTCCCCTAACTGCTGGGTTGAATTTTTTTCCTTATTCAAATTTTGCTTGCGTGCTAAATAATCATCTTCCAACATCACCTTCAAATGACTCTTAACCACATACGCGGTATTCTCATGAACATACACCTCTGCCTCATCGGGAATGATCCAAACTTTATTAAACGTATTCAACGGGATCTGTGTTGTGCCGTAAAGCTCAAAGGCCTTTTGGTAAACCTGGTTCCAAAAGGTCTGCCCCAATCCTTGATCAGGATAAGTCAAAGAAGCCATGAGCTGTTTAAGGATATAATCTTGGGATAAAAGATCTCTTCCCATGTCGGTGCGGCCCAGCATTTCCGGGGCAATGCGATTCTGTTCATACGGAGACAGGTTGACCCAGATGTCATCTTCCGGCAAAGTCAGGGCGGCCAAAAAATATTTCACCAATTCTTGGGTCCGGCCCTTCAATGCCTCTTGGCTGATTTGTTCATGGCCGCTATCGACCAAAAAATTCAATTTGAAGGGATTGTCGGGATTGATCGTGACCCCTTTTAACATCAGGGGCACATAGTAAGGACTTAGTTCAACCATGGTTCCCGGCTGCGGGAGATTAAGGACCGTGCTTGGTGTGGAAATGGCTGTCTGGCCGTAGGCAACTCTGGGGGGAAGGATCGTGGAGATAAAAAATATCAATAAAGTAATGGAAACAAATATCTTATGTAAAATCATCCTGTGGCAGGTGTGTGGCATAAGTAAAAAGAGTATTAAAATTTATCGATATATAGCAAATATAAAACATTTCAATCGATATTGAAAGACACCGCACCCCGCTCCGGAAAGCGCTTTCTTTAATATTTTCCTCGAATATCAGGTTGGATGACGGCTTGATAAAAATCCTGCAGATTCCGATGAAGGGCGGAAGATAAGAGCGGAATTTTTGAGGCGTTGACATTATCAACGACCTGTTGCGAAACCCCGGGAGTTGAACCCCCAGGGTTCAACTCCCGGGGTTAGGGTCAAACGATAGCTATTTTTTTTCTTCGAATTGATTGGCGGCTCTGACAACCAAAAGGATCTTCTTGATGAATTCCTCAATCGCGCTGGCATTGTTCTGAAGATCCACCCAACTTGGTTTGAGATGACTCGCGGAGTGAAATTCCAAGACCACTGTCCCGTCACGAATTTCTAAAGACATGGTTGGGTGCCCGCGAGGGTCAACACCTTTGAACTGATTAAAAATTTTAACAATGTCATCTTGCTTGAAAAGAGCATTGACGATTGCCGGTTTATTCGTTGCAATGCTGAAGGCCCTCAAGGATTTCGGGACATCGACTTTTTCTGCCAAATGCGCTCCGGAAGAAGTTAGTTGCTCAAGGACCGCAATATCGCTGCGCAGCCTGGATTTCGAGTCTTCGATAAAAGTCAATGTTAAGGAAACTTTTAATTGAGTTTTAAGAATGGCGCGGAAAATCTTTACTTGAAACCCTAAATCTTCCAAATCCTGGAACACAAAATCCTGATCATCATACTTAAAAACCAACTCGAAAGAATTGCTCAAACCTTCAATCGGTCGGACTTGCGTATTTAAAAATTCCGCGAGCCGCTGCAGGTATTCCGAACGTTTCTGCTCACTATTCGTTGTTCCTCGACTAAGAAAAACAATAGCGACAAGAATAACAACGATAATACCAATGACCAAAGGCGTCATTCAAATCCCCCCTTAACCATATTTTCTTTTCATCAAAATGATGTACATGCATAAAATAAAAATGATTGAATTCGGCAAAATGATTGCGACCTGCCGCATCAAGATGCCATAGGTGATCCACAAAAGCAGGCCTGCCGCTAAAATGAGATAGCAGGACAGGGAAAGGTCTCTGGTCCGATGGGTCAGATAAATCTTTCTAATCTGCGGCAAAAAGGAAAGGGTGGTCAGTAACCCTGCCAACAATCCAATGATGGTCGTAAGATTCATAAACCCTCGCTCTTGTCCCGGAGAATTCCCTACCTAAGATTGCTGATCAATAATTTATGAACATCTTACTATAAGAACCTTTCACTCCAAACAGGTATTTTTTCCAAAATCTTACCTGATCTTAAATTCCAACTTCCCATCTGTTCCGGCATCGATCACAATCCGATTTTTTTCCTTGATCTCGCCTTTCAGAATTTTAAAAGCCAGCGGATCTTGAACATATTTTTGCATGACCCGTTTCAACGGACGAGCGCCATAGACAGCGTCAAACCCTTGTTCGGCAAGAACATCCTTGGCCTTTTCCGTCAGATCGACGCTGATTTCTTTGTCTCTAAGACGATTCTGTAAAATACGAAACTGGATGTCCACAATTTTTTTGATGTCCTCGGCCTTAAGACGGTTAAAGATCACCTGCTCATCAATCCGGTTTAAAAATTCCGGCCGGAAATGCCTTTTCAAGGCCTCATCAATATGCCTGGTGATCTCTTGTTTATCATCCATGTCCATGATCACATCTGAGCCGATATTGGACGTCATGATAATGATCGTATTTTTAAAATTGACGACCCTGCCCTGCCCGTCGGTCAAACGCCCGTCATCCAGGATTTGCAAGAGCGCGTTGAAGACATCGTGATGGGCTTTTTCAATCTCATCAAACAGCACAACCGCGAACGGTCGACGACGCACCGCCTCGGTCAATTGTCCGCCCTCATCATAACCCACGTATCCCGGTGGGGCGCCGATCAAACGCGCGACACTGTGCTTTTCCATATACTCACTCATGTCAATGCGAACGACCGCCTCTTGATCATCAAACAAAAACCAGGCCAATGACTTCGCCAGTTCGGTCTTTCCCACGCCCGTCGGACCGACAAACAAAAACGAACCGATCGGACGGTTCGGATCACTCAATCCGGTGCGCGACCGACGGATGCTCGATGAAACCAACTCAATGGCCTCATCCTGACCAACCACCCGCTCTTTCAGACTCTGTTCGATATGGATCAATTTCTCGGTCTCGCCTTCCAACAATTTCGAAACCGGAATCTTGGTCCATTTGGCGACGATCTCGGCGATGTCTTGATCGCCGACCTCCTCTTGCAGCAACGATCCCTGTTTTTGCAATTTCACCAATTCCTTATTACTCGCCTGCAACTGCTTGTGCAAATCAACCAAGGTCCCATAACGGATTTCCGCGACCTTACCCAAATCCCCAATTTTCTCCGCCTGCGTTTCTTCGTGCTTTTTCTGTTCAATCTCGGATTTGATCTTACGGATTTTATTGATCAATTCCTTTTCCCCCTGCCAACGCAAACGAAGGGTCTTATTGACTTCCTTTAGCTCATTCAATTCCTTCTCTAGACTTTTCAACCGCGCCAAGGAAGCCTCGTCCTTTTCTTTTTTCAAAGCCTGGCGTTCAATTTCCAATTGACGGATCCGACGCTCATTGACGTCGAGCTCCTGCGGCATGCTATCGATCTCAATGCGCAAACGCGAGGCTGCCTCGTCGATCAAATCAATGGCCTTGTCCGGCAAAAAACGTTCCGTAATATAGCGGTGCGACATCGTTGCTGCCGCGATGAGCGCGGAGTCCTGGATGCGCACACCGTGATGAACTTCATAACGTTCCTTAAGCCCGCGTAAAATCGCGATGGTGTCTTGCACCGTTGGTTCGTTCACCATAACCGGCTGAAAACGGCGTTCCAAGGCCGCGTCCTTCTCGATATGTTTGCGATATTCGTCGAGCGTTGTCGCGCCCACACAGCGCAACATGCCACGGGCCAGCGCTGGTTTGAGCAGATTCGACGCGTCCATGGCCCCTTCGGCCTTACCAGCCCCCACGATCGTATGCAGCTCGTCGATAAAAAGGATCACATTCCCAGCCTTTGACTCAATCTCTTTCAACACCGCTTTGAGGCGTTCTTCAAATTCGCCACGGAATTTTGAACCCGCTACCAATGCGCCCATATCCAGGACGATCACTTTTTTATTCTTCAACCCTTCGGGCACGTCCTCTTGAAAAATTCGCTGGGCCAGACCTTCAACGATCGCGGTTTTCCCCACCCCAGGCTCACCGATCAAGACTGGATTATTTTTCGTGCGACGGGACAGCACTTGAATGATCCGTCGGATCTCTTCATCGCGGCCAATCACCGGATCCAATTTCCCTTCACTGGCCAACTGAGTGAGGTCTCGTCCGTATTTTTCCAAGGCCTGATACTTTTCCTCGGCGTTGGCATCCGTTACTTTCTGTCCCCCCCGGATCTCAGTAAAGATTTTTAACAAATCATCTTCTGCGATCCCCTGCCTTTTCAATTCCCGTGCTAAAGCATTGTTACCTTCCTGCAACAATGCCAAGAAGATATGCTCTAACGAAACATATTCATCCTGCATCTTAAGAGCATTCTTTTGCGCTTGATTAAGGACCGTGTTAAGGATTGGTGATAAGACCGGTGACTGGCCTTCGACCTCTGGAAATTTTTGCAAACTCTCTTGCAACTTGCCTTGGACAGCGTCGACAGCAATGCCCAGCCGATTTAAAATTGCCGGAATAACACCTTCTTTTTCTTTGAGCATCGCAAAACTCAAATGCTCCGGCTGAATCAGCTGATGATTAAATTCTTGAGCAAGTTGCAAGGCGTTTTGAACCGCCTCCTGACTTTTTAACGTAAATTTTTCCAATCGTAACATTTTTAACACCTCTTCCCTTTCAACCCCCGGAAGTGCCAGGCTGGGTCACATGAAAAGATTTGTGGTCATTGCGAGCCCGAAGGGCGAAGCAATCCTGTCATTTTTGAGATTGCTTCGTCGCTCCGCTCCTCGCAATGACAATGTCTCTCCACTATTTAATCATGTGACCCAGTCTGTGCACTCCCGGGGTGTCATCGAATATTTCTAGCAATCACATTAGCTGAGTGCTAAATTGTAGACAAAAAAATTTCCTACCTATTCAACTCTAAAATGACCTTGATCCCACTCATATTCATCCGACGCTCCTCCATCAGATAATAAACATAATTAAAAAATATTTTTTCATCTCTCGCCTTGAATCATTTTGACTTTCTTAATTGATACTCCACATACCCGGCCAAAACTTCCTGAATTTTTACCGACGGTTGGACCACAAAATAGTTACTTATGACCGCATGGCCCATCTCATGGCCTAAGATTTCACGACGAAAATTTTCGGCCGTGATATAAATGGAATTAAAATCGTACAGATAAAATGAAACGCCCGTGCACGGTAAATCACTGTGATAAAGACTATCGTAAAAAGCGGATAATTCTTTCTGCGTTGCGAATATTTTAATATTTCCTTTGAAACTATACACATGCATATCCAGTACG
>JAHFFS010000040.1 GCA_023247815.1 Candidatus Omnitrophota bacterium | reverse complement strand
ACCCGTCAAAGGAATTTCTTTAACCGTGACCACGGTCTCGTCAGTCAAACTTTGAGAATAGATGTCACTAACACCGACCTCAGAACCAATTTGGATTTCAAAAAAGTCAACACCGGAAATGGAATCCCAACGAAAGGTCTGCTGTGGATTTTGTAAGATAATCCCAGGGGATGGAAAAAGTTGGATCGCCTGCTCCTGCGCCCAGACGGCAGAACAAAACCGTTCTCCCGCCATTGGAACGACGAGCAGGCACAGGAATAAACTCAACAAAAAAAATGAAGGAAATATTCTAGAAGGTCTCACCTATCAAGCAACCATTGGGGATGGTTTTAGGTGGGGAAAATTTACCGGGGAACTTCGACTAAATTGATTGTACTCAATTTTGATGATTTGTCAAATTTTTAAAATTCTTTTTAACATTTTAAACAACCTCAGCTTTAATATCGTTATTTCTAACCAGCATGTCGCTTTTAGTAACGCCCCACGCTTCTCATCATCCAGAAAAACGCAACAGACCTGTCCCCCACGAATAAAATCTTTCCGTTTGCTTGATTATTTCCAATGCTTCGGATTGCCTAAATTCACGCTCTTCGTATGCCACCATGTGCTTTTTGGAAATGATCTTTTCAAATGAATTTACGTATTGCTTAACGCCATCAACCGGAATTTGTGAAAGCAACTCGGATGCGTGCCTATGATCATCGCCACTAAATCTTTTAGCCAAAAAATAAACTGTTAAGGCATCACTTAAAGAAATAACGCAATGCACCGCGTTTAGGCCCACCCCATTCCATACTCCCGCGTCCAACGACAATTTCATGACTTGATAAAAATCCTTGGCCTTGTTTTGGAAATTCTTATACCCACTTTTACTGGAATAAATTGCTTTTATTGATTTTGCGGTCATTTCATTTTTTCCAACCTTTCGCCCCAGATCAATTTATTTGATTTCAATATTGATTTCACGACTTTTAAATTCTTGTCCTTTTTGAATTCGTTTAATGTCTTAAGGTATGGCTGCAGACCCATTCCTATACTTGGCATCGTTTCAAAATTAATGTCAAACAATAGCTCTTCCACCCCCTTTAAATCCTTTTGCTCCTTCACCACAACACATACATCAATATCACTTCTAGGATTTTCTGTTCTGGCGTGAACGCTGCCAAACAGAACGATTGAAATAATTTTGTTTCTAAATTTAAATGCTTTAATCCTCTTCAAAATGATTTCAATAAAATTTGAAAATAATTTCTTTTCTTGATCAAACAAGGGCTTTAATATTTCGGCAACAATCTTATTACGTTTATTCAACTCGTACACATGCGAATTTCCATAATTATTTAAGAGGACGACTTGTTCATAAGCCAATTCCTTCATCGCCTTATGAACCGTTGTGGGGGACAATTTAACAATTTTTGATAACTGCCTGCCATTGATGTCCGTGGGGGAGTTGCAAAGCAAACGCAAGCAAATGATTTTTGCCTTACTATCTAAGATGTGGTTTAGCGGGTTATTGAAGCGCATGGCTTTCTATGTCCAGATATCTGTATATTTGTCCATATATCTAGACAAAGCATACACGATCGCGCCCTTTTTGTCAAATATTTAAATGACGCGCTTTTCTCCATCTCCAAACACTGCGCTATGAGAAATGCTTAATGGCGGGATTTTGGGAATGGGGATACATACTGCTCCCCATTAACAGAAAGGGTCGTTTAAGTTAGAATAACCTGACACTTTTGGAAATGGTACGATTTTTATACGGTTTTAACCCCAGCGTGGCACTTTTAGTAACGCCTCCGCTTACATTCAGCTACTGTTTTTGGAAATAGTAGCAAAATTTACTGGGAAGCATCCCATAATTTATGGTCAATTTTATTGACCAAATTTTTCTTCTATCCGATCATACGGACAGACATTGATCCCATTTTCCTGATAAAACTTATCTCCACCATAAATCAACCAGCTCCGCCGCACGGCAGAATTTAATTTTTGATAAAATTTTAGGCCCTTAAAGAATTCGTCTACAACAGTTTGCCCCGATTTGATTTCAACCGGAACGACTTCACTTCCCATATCCATTAGAATATCAACTTCATTGCCAACATTATCCCGAAAATAATACAGATTATTTGTTTGGATGTGATTCAATCTTTTCTTAAGTATTTCTGTGACGATAAACGTTTCAAACAAAGCTCCCCGTAAAGGATGATTCTTTAAATGGGTCTCATCTTGAATATCCAATAGAAAAGCAGCCAAGCCAACATCAACAAAATAAAGTTTGGGCGATTTGATCAATCTCTTTCTAAAATTCTTGTGGTGCGGCTTGAGCAGAAAAATAATGTAACTGGCCTCCAAGACCGACAACCAGCTTTTGACGGTATTGACAGCAATGCCGCATTCGTTGCTTAAATGAGAAAGGTTCAAAATCTGTCCGGTTTGCGTCGCACAAACTTTAAGAAACATTTCAAAACGGGATATATCCTGAATTTGAATAAGAGAACGAACGTCCCGCTCGATGTATGTTGTGGTATAAAATGACAAGCCCTCCGTTGGATTCAACTTCTTATCAAAAATACGAGGATAAAAGCCAGTAAACAAAACAGAGTTCAAATTCGGCATCTTTTTGCCGGCCCCATAACATTCCGCATACGATAGTGGAAGCAGTTTGACTAACGCAGTGCGTCCTGCCAGAGACTGGTTGATAGAATCCATCAACTCAAATTGCTGCGAGCCGGTTAGGATAAACATTCCTTCCTTTTTGCGTTCATCCACAATTACTTGGATATACGATAATAGATCAGGAGCGCGTTGGATATCATCAAGGATTGCTCCCTCCGGAAGATCAGCAAGGAATTGACGCGGATCCTTAACGGCCATTCTCCGATTATCAAGATTTTCCAGTGATATATAGTGCTTATGAGGAAATGCCGCTTGAGAAAGGGTCGTTTTTCCTGATTGCCTTAGACCGGTAATGGTTACAACCGGATATTGCTTTGCCAAACGTAAGATATGTTGTTCAACAATCCGCTTGATCATGAGAAAAGGATAGCATAATATTTACATATTTGGTGGTCGCCCCATCTAATCCTTCCCTTGCTTAATGAGGAGCATTACAAAACCCCGCCCTATAAAAATTGGACTGAGCGCATCTCGCCACAGTCATGACACAACTTTCATCCTCGACCAGCAGCAGCTTTAATCAAAAATAAGTCGATTCTGCTAAAAAGCAATACCTTCAATATCACTTGGCTTCGCGATGGTGTGGACTTTGAGATTAGGGTCGATGCGGCGGATCAGCCCTTTAAGGACGTTCCCAGGGCCGATTTCAAAAAAATGCGTCACCCCTTGCGAGGCGATATACTGCATGGATTCCACCCACTGCACAGGTGAAGTGATTTGTTTGGCAAGATTTTGACGAATTGCTTCCACGTCTTTGGCTGGTCGGCCGTTGACGTTGCTGACAACCGCCATTTTTGCTTCTTTGATATCCACGCTGATGAGCTGCCCCGCAAATTTTTCCGCGGCCACCTTCATTAAAGACGAATGAAAAGCGCCACTCACATCAAGCATGATCACATTTTTCGCGCCAGCCTCTTTGCACTGTTGGGCCGCGGTCTCTACTTTAGCCGCGTGTCCGGTGATCACAATCTGCTGTGGAGAATTGAAATTCGCAACCTCCGCCCCAGTCTGCCCGCAAATAGCTGCTATCTTCTCTTTATCCAAACCAATGATCGCCGCCATCTTGCCGGGATTCTTCCTGGTCGCCTCTTCCATATACTCCGAACGCTTCTGCACCAGCCTCAACGTTTCAGTCAAAGACAAATTTCCAGCGGCAGCTAAGGCAGAATATTCGCCCAGACTCAAACCAGCGGCAAAACGAGGATTCATTTGTTGATAAACCGGATGGGTTTCTAAGGCCTTTAAGCTGGCAAGACTCATCGTAAAAATCGCGGGCTGACAATAGGCCGTAGAAGTGAGTTTCTCCGACGGGCCGTTAAAGATAACGTCATTCAAACCATTGGCCATCACAGCGTCGGCCTGATCAAAAACCGCCCTGGCTTGAGGAGAAGTTTCGTAAAATTCTTTGCCCATACCGACAAACTGGGCACCCTGTCCAGGGAAGATAAACGCAACGTCAGTCATAGGATTTACCAATGAACCCCGTAGGTCCACCCCGTAGGTGGACCTACGGGGTGGACCTACGGGGTCGGAATTGAGGAGCATCACCACTTGATAATATTCGCGGCACTCACTAACCCAGCGCCAAACGTCACCAGCGCAACGTTGTCGCCCTTCTTGATCCGTCCCTGCACAACCGCCTCATACAACGCGACCGCGATCGATGCCGCCGACATATTGCCGTAGCGGTCAATATTGACAAAAATTTTCTCTTTCGGGACTTTAAGTTTCTTAGCGACCGCGCTGATGATCCGATCGTTCGCCTGATGCGGAACCACCAAATCAATGTCTTCCAATTTCAATTTCGCCTTTTTGATGGCCTGCTCCACCGCCGCTGCCATCGAATTGACCGCGATCTTAAAAAGCTCTTGCCCCTGCATCACCACAAAAGGTTTGGCGATTGTCTTATTCTGCTGACTCAAAGGTTCGCCGTCTTCAAAAACAACTGCCATCAAATCACCAAAGTTGCCCTGAGCATGCATAAATTCCGAAATGATCCCGCGCTTACCCCGCACCGGCCCCAGCACACAGGCGCCGGCCCCGTCGCCAAAAAGCACACAGGTGCTGCGATCGTTCCAATCGATCAAAGATGTGATTTTCTCTGAAGCAATGACCAGCGCGTTTTGATACATGCCACTCTGCAAAAATTGTTTGGCCGTGGTCATGGCGTAAAGAAACCCCGAACACGCGGCCCCAATATCAAACGCCGCTGCTTTTTTCGCGCCCAACGCTTTTTGCACCAAACACGCCACCGACGGAAAATTACTGTCCGGACTGATGGTCGCGACAATGATCAACTCAACATCATGCGCGTTCAGATTGGCCTGCTTCAACGCCTCCCGGGCCGCACCCGTCGCTAAATCGCTATTTTTTTCATGTTTGCCGGCAATGCGACGCTCTTTGATGCCAGTACGCGTCAGGATCCACTCATCAGTTGTATCAACCATCTTTTCTAAATCATGGTTGGTTAAAACTTTTTTCGGAACACAATGCCCTACACCTAAAATCCCAATCCCACTCATTGTTTATGCACCTTTTTTATCATTTTTGAAATGAGCTGATGTTCCACTTCCCGCATCGTCGCACGGATCGCGTTCTTGATGGCCTTAGGGCCGGAACGCCCGTGGCTGATCATCACAATCCCATTGACTCCCAGCAAAGGCGCTCCACCATATTCGGAATAATCCGCTAATCGTTTGATGTGCAGGAGCCGCGACTTCATTAAAAAAGCCCCCAGCAGAGCTAAAGGGCTTTTCTTGATTTCACGCTTGATCAACGTGCCAGCTGATTCCATCAGATGTTGAGAAACCTTGATAATGACGTTGCCCACAAATCCATCGCAAATGATGCAATCAAACTTACCGCTGAAAATATCATTGGCCTCGACGTAACCGACAAAATTGTTTAACCCTTCCGACATCAATTGGAAACTCTCTTTGACAAAATCGGTCCCCTTGGCCGCTTCCTCGCCGATGTTGACAAGCCCGACTCGCGGATTTTCAACACCCAGGACCTGACGAGAATATACCTCAGCCATCAAGCCTGATTGTAAAAGATGTTTTGGTTTTGGATCTGGATTAGCACCGACATCGATCAGGAAGGAACAACCTTGTAAGGTAGGAAGAACTAAACCAATGGCAGGCCGCTCAACGTCCGGGAGCATCCCGAGCTTGAATGTTGAGGCCGCGACCACTGCCCCGGTATTGCCAGCACTGACAAAGGCATCAAAACCCGGACGATTCAATAAATCAACGCCGATCGTAATCGAAGAATTTCGCTTGCTGCGAATGCTGGCTGTTGCCGGATCATCCATTTCCACGACTCCCGGAGCGTGAATGATCTCAATTTTCGATTTCGGATAGTCATACTTGGCCAATTCCGCTCTGACCGCGTCTTCAATACCGACGAGCACAATATCGACCTGAAATTCCTTAACAGCCTCAATGACTCCCGCAATAATCGCCTTGGGCGCGTGATCACCACCCATTGCATCAACCACAATCTTCAAGACTCTATCCTCCTCCCAAACACCGTCCCGGGTTCAACCACCGACTTGGTCTAGTTATGGAGTTGGCTTTTCTTCTTTGGCTTTTGGTTTGATGTCCACAACTGGTTTGTCCTTATAAAACCCACAGAAAGGACAGACCCGATGCGGAATCACCGGCTTACCACAATGCGTGCACGACGACAAACTTGGTATACTCGCCTTCCAATGCGTCCGTCGTTTACGACCGCGTTGTCTTGAATGTTGTCTTTTTGGTAGTGGCATACAAACTTCTCCTATTTGATTGAAAAGAATTCATTTCTAAAAATGATTAAACAAAAACGATAACAACTCGTGTCAAATCCTGATCCCGTAATCGCTGCTGTCGTCTTGCGATACGATGCGAATCCCCTTCTTGACTTTTGGTTCTATCTTTGAACCGTCAATACCGCAGATCGGACAAATCCCTTTATCGTCGATCTTGCAAACATCAATCCACGCCAAACCCACCAGCAGTTCTTGACGGATATCTTCGCCAAGGTTGACAAATTCGACCGTCGGGTCAATCTCAACATAAAACTTCAAAGGGTCAGTGCGCTCTTGCTGGACCGGATCCAAACAGCGGCCGCAGATGAACTCATACGTGGCTTTCACTTCGAGCTGGACTTCCAGCGCCGCCGCGGCTTTCATAACGACACCTTTAATACGCAAAGGTGTCGTTGCCTTAAAATTCTTATCTAAAAGATCGATCTCACTGGCTTCCAACGAATGATTGATCGTCAACCCTTCATCAGGGATCTTGTCAACATTGATCTGCAACATGAATTATTTCGTGTCTTGAAGGCGTTACAAAAATGCCTTGCTGGCACTTTCTGTAGCGCGTCCTTGAATCATCGTCCCAAACGTTCCTTCAATTTTTTTTCAACCACTTTGGGGACAAAAGACGAAACATCTGCCCCTAAGGCGGCTGCTTCTTTAATCAACGTTGAAGAAAGAAATGAGTATTGTTCCGACGGCATTAAAAAAACCGTTTCAATCCCAGGTGCTAGACGACGATTGGTCAAAGCCATTTGAAATTCATATTCAAAATCCGAAATCATCCTGATCCCGCGGATCAACACATTCACTTGTTTTTGCTTTGCGAACTCAATGACCAATCCATCAAAAGCCTCGACTTCCACCTTCTTAATGTTTTTCGTCACTGCTTTAATCATCGCAATCCGGTCTTCGATCGGAAAAAGCGGATCTTTATGAGTATTGCGCAAAACCGCTACGATCACTCTGTCAAAAATCTGCACCGCCCGCTGGATCAAGTCCACGTGGCCGCTGGTCATGGGATCAAAACTTCCTGGGTAAATGGCTGTCTTCGCCATCATGCAAACCTCTTAAATTTTCAGGGAAGGTGAATTTTTTAGTGAGAAGATCTATTATTTTAACTCGAAAACGGCTAAATAGGAGCGGCCGTATTTGCGTTCTTTTATAAGTTTCAATCTTTCACAGACTTCGGTTAAATTCTCCCGACGATTATGTTCAATAAGAACAAGTGATTTGGGGGCTAATATATCATAGGCCTCTAGGGTTTTCAAGGCTTTTTTGGCCAGCCCCACCTCGTAGGGCGGGTCTAAGAAAATGATGTCAAATTTCCGGTTTGACTTGGCAAAATTCTTGATGGCCACAAAGGCATCAATATTGCAAATCTCATATTTTTCACGGGCTTTGAAGTCTTCGGTAAGGCCCAGCAGTTCACAATTGGTCTCAATCACCTTAAGGCACTTATCGTCCCGCTCAATAAAAGTGACCCTTTTTGCCCCGCGCGAAATCGCCTCAAACCCGATAGCGCCACTACCGGCAAAAACGTCCAAAAAGGTCAGTTCGGATAAGTCCTGCCCTACGATATTAAAAACCGACTGTCGTAAGACATTCTGGCTTGGCCGGATGTCAGCCGGCATATAAAAATTGCGCCCATTGAATTCCCCACCTAAAATCTTCATAAGTCCTTTCTCCAACCCCGGGAGTTGAACCCCGGGGGTTCAACTCCCGGGGTTTTAAAATTTTTAACCGGCTTCAATATTTGCCAAATAGGTTGGAAAACGTTCCTTAATGACCTGTTTTAATCCCTGATTCTTTTCTGTTTTCAGATTGGGATCTTGATGAATCACTTCCTTGGCCTCATCACGCGCCAATTCCAAAATATCAATCTGTGTCAAAGGATTTGCGAACCGCAGTTCATTTAATCCATGCTGATGCCGGCCAAAATAATGGCCAGGCCCACGGATCAACAAATCTTGCTCGGCCAGTTTAAACCCATCCGTAAGAGCGACAATCGTCTCCATCCGCAGCTGGGCCTCGACGGTCTGCGGATCAGCAATCAAAAAACAACTGGCATCTTCCTTGCCCCGGCCAATCCGTCCCCGCAATTGATGCAGCTGAGCCAGACCAAAACGTTCCGCATGCTCAATCACCATAACGTTGGCATTGGCAACATCAATCCCAACTTCTAAAACAGTGGTCGCGACCAAAATTTTGATTTCTCCGCTTTTAAATTTCTCCATGACTTGCTCGGCCTGTTCCCGTTTCATCTGGCCATGGACCAGCCCCATTGGAATCCCTTTGAAGACACCTTTTTGCAATTGCTGAAAACTCGTCTGTGCGGCCTTCAAATCCAATTTTTCTGATTCTTCGACGAGCGGATAAATGATATACGCTTGCTGACCAAGTCCGACGAGATTTCTGACCTTCTCAAAAACTTCGCCCTCTTCATCAATACCATAATGTTCGGTCTTCACCTTACCGCGATCCTTCGGCATTTCATCGAGAATGGAAACGTCCAAATCACCAAAGAGCGTTAGGCTCAAGGTCCGTGGAATCGGGGTTGCGGTCATCACCAAGACATCTGGATTGGTTCCTTTGTCTGACAAGAGTGCTCGTTGGCGCACTCCGAATTTATGCTGCTCGTCGATGACAACAAAACTCAAATCCTTAAAGTCCACCATTTCGCTTAAAAGCGCGTGCGTCCCGACAATCAAATCAATGTCCCCCTGCTTCAAGTGATGAAGGACCAATTCTTTTTTTTGTTTGCTCACACTGCCGATTAAAAGGGCTATTTTCAAATCCGCAAACGGTCCATCAGCTAACAAATTCTGGATCTTCTCAAAATGCTGCTGTGCCAAGATTTCGGTCGGGG
>JAHFFS010000193.1 GCA_023247815.1 Candidatus Omnitrophota bacterium | reverse complement strand
TAAACGAATAGCAGAGGATTTAAAGGGATACATTAAGATTGTGGTGGATGTTCGCCGTCGAGTTTTGTCCGCGGGAGGACTGAAGCATGTGGATGGGGAGCAGCTTCTTCTAAAGGATGGCAGTCGTCAGGAAGACCTTTGGGGCGCGGGCTTTGATTTAGAAACTGGAGAAATGGATTTTGATTCCATGATCAATCTACGGCCGACACAAAACACCAGTCGGGAAATTTTGGATCAAAAAATTCGGGAACAGGTTGAGCGGATCACGAGGGCGTTTTTGCGGGAGTAAATGATGAATGCCAAAGAATTAACTTTGAATATTGCCGTAAATATGGGGCGTTTGTGTCGCTGGTCTATGGAGGGCCGTCGGGCAAGGGTTGATCAATTTTTGATTGAGACGCAAGACTATGTGAGTGCTTTGGACACGGCCCCGAAATCGGCCCGATTTTTACCCACCTATGAATGGTTCAAGAAGGATTTTGATTCATTGCGACGTAATGTCGAGATGAACGCCGACTGGGCGGAGTCAGCGTTGACCTGGGCAAATATTTTGACGCATAGAGCTTCGTTGGCATGATTATTGGACGGCATACCGATCTTTTTACCATTCACTTTTCGCTAATTAGTTCACCATGTCAACTGAAGATATCCTGAAACAAACCCCACTTTATCAGCAACATCTTTCCTTGAAGGCCAAGATGGTTCCATTCGGCGGATGGGCCATGCCAGTTCAGTATGAAAGTATTGTGGCTGAGTACGATTGCACCCGCCATGGCTGTTCCATCTTTGACACCTCGCATATGGGAGAGTTTTTTGTTGATGGGGACGCGGTTAAGTCCGGGCTCGATTTTTTGGTCACGCAACCGATTAAGGACATGCCTTTGAAGACCTGTCGGTACGGTGTCATGCTCAATGAACAGGGCGGCATCATCGACGATCTGATTGTTTTCCGGATTGAACAGGAGCGCTGGTTGATTGTGGTGAATGCTGGAACCATGGAAAAGGACGAACGGCAGTTTCAGAAGTTCATTCGTCCGTCGGAAAAATTTGCTAATCGATCCGCGGAATTTGGCAAACTCGACATCCAAGGGCCGCAGTCCAGGGCGCTTTTGAATGGGTTGATTCCTGATATCGGCCAATTGGCTTATTATGCCTTCGATCACTTTGACCTTTTAGGCGCAAACGTCCTTGTCAGTCGTACTGGATACACTGGGGAATTGGGTTATGAAATTTATTTTTCCTGGGATCGAACGCCGGAATTGTGGGACGAACTGCTCAAACGCGGGGCGCGGCCGGCGGGGTTAGGGGCGCGCGATTTATTGCGCATCGAGATGGGATACAGTCTCTACGGGCATGAGCTTGAGGAAAACATCTGTCCTTTGGACGCTGGACTCGAGCGATTCATCGATTGGGACAAAGATTTTTTTGGAAAAACAGCACTTTTGAAAAAGAAAGATTCCCTGGATCAACAAAAAATCATCTGCTTTATTTCCGAATCGCGACGATCTCCCCGTCAACACCATCGCATTTACGATCAAAACCAAGAGTTGATCGGCGAAGTGACGAGCGGGATTTTTAGCCCGCATTTCAAGCAGGGTGTGGGGTTAGGATTTGTGAAAAAAGAACTTGCAAAGAAAGGCGATACCATTTATTTTGGTGATGATAAAAATAAGTTGCCTGCTGAAGTGGTCAGCCGGCCGATTTATAAGCAAGGATCATTAAAGAGCTGAAGGAGCCAAGAAGATGGAAGTCGTTGATCATTATTTCTACACCAAGGAACATGAATGGATCCATATTGAAGATGATCAGGCAACGATTGGCATTTCCGAATACGCCCAGGAAGCCTTAGGAGATATCACGTTTGTTGAATTGCCGTCGGTGGGGACCGAAGTTGAACAGTTTGAACAATGTTCTTCCGTCGAGTCGGTCAAGGCCGCGAGCGATATTTATTCGCCCATGTCCGGTAAGATCATTGAAGTCAATACCGATCTTGAAGAGAAGCCGGAACTCATCAATAAAGATTGTTATGAACGGGGTTGGATCGCGAAACTCGAACTGAACGCTTTGGAAGAGCAATCGAAGCTGATGAACGCTGAGGAATACCGCAATTACCTCAACACGTTAGAATAGATTTTTTCCTTTCCTTAATAAATATTTCCGCAGATCGGTAAGAGGTCCTCTTGAATCCTTATATTGCCAATACTCAGGCTGATGTCAAGGCCATGCTCGACACGATCGGGGTTGCCAGCATCGAGGATTTGTTTGCCGACATCAAGCCGCATCAACGTCCGCGGTCATTCGCGCTGCCTTCCGGGAAATCGGAATTCGAAGTCATTGAAGACTTGAAAAGGCTTGCGGAGAAGAACCGGTCGCCTTTGACGTTATTCGTCGGCGGAGGATATTACGATCACTACATCCCGGCGGCTGTTGATTCGCTCATCTCACGCGGAGAGTTTTTTACCGCCTATACCCCTTACCAGCCAGAGTGTTCGCAGGGCACTTTGCAATCCCTTTATGAATTCCAAAGTTCGCTCTGCACGTTGACCCAAATGGAAGTGGCCAATGCCTCGCTTTATGATGGAGGAACGGCCATGTATGAAGCGATGATGATGGCGATCCGTATCAATGGTCGCAACCGGATCATCATGGACGGTGGGGTCAGCCCAATTTATCGCAAGATTTTAAAATCCTACACCAGCAATTTGGCCATTGAGTTAGTTGAGACCCCGGTTGTCCACGGGCAAGCAGATCGCGGGCACATCCGTAAGGCCTTGAACAAAGAGACTGCGGCCGTGATCTTGCAGAATCCAAATTTTTTTGGCGCCATCGATGATCACAGCGACCTCGTGCAAGCCGCCCATAGCGTCGGGGCTTTGGTGATTGAGAGTGTCTATCCGATTTCCC
>JAHFFS010000039.1 GCA_023247815.1 Candidatus Omnitrophota bacterium | reverse complement strand
AATAAATTAGTTATGGTCAGCGCTCCATCCGGGTGATACGTATAATCAATCAAGACATGGCCGTCGGCATCCTCAATCGATGTCAAACGATTGAATTCATCAAAGATTTGGACCGGTTCGATCGTCTGGAGGACAAACGGCTGGATCTCCCAGAAAACGGTGTTGCTCTGCGGCAGATTCACATGAATCGTATCGCCTGGTTGTAACCGAACCAACGGATCCAAATCCTCGAGCTCAAAGGACAATGTCCTCGGGATATTTCCCGGCACTGGTTCAGATGCCTGAACCACAACTTCAAAATCATCCAAAACGCTGAAAGTTTCACTATTCCATTTCGTAAATCGTAAACCTTGTGCACCCACTTCATTCATAGTGAAGGCAAATGTGTCAGGTCTCACGCTCGTCAACACAATCGTATCGCGAAACGTCGACACGTTGCCGGCATTGTCTCTAACTTGATACTGAACTTCCTTACTGCCGTCTGCTGGAGGTAAAGCAATTTGTTTTGTGGTCTGGAAGGGTTCCCAGGCGGTCCAATTCTCTTCGTCGACTTGTGCGACTTCTTTCATTTCATCAACAAAAAATCGCATCTGCGCGATACCGGAAGGGTCAAGGCCGGTCAAGGTGAGTGTTGTCAAACGGGAATCTGTGGAATCCGCGTCGTTATTGATCATGACGGCGCCGCGGGGAGGTGTTGTATCAAGCATGATGCTGTCACTCAAAACCGAAACATAGCCACCATGGTTCATCACCTGCGCCTTAATCGTTTTGCTCCCATCGCCGGAAGGAAGCGTTAAACGCTTAGTCACTTGAAAATTCTCCCAGGGGGTCCAGATTTTTCCGTCGTTGATCGAAAACCGCATTTGTTCAATGCCAAAGGCCTGATCCTCAGCCGTTAAGGTTATGGTCACATCCCGCGAATTCGTATATTGGGCATCATGCGTCTGCGCGCTATCAATAGTAACTGATCCCGTAGGAAACGTGGCCGGTTGAAAGCTGGGAAGATAATGATGATCGATTGCATCAGCCAGAGTCAATTGAGTTATCCTTTGCAAATAAACCCATATCACACTGCCCATGGGCAATAGGACCGAATCTTCAACAGCCACATAGGCCCCGTCTTGCCAGGTCCATATTTGACCAACCACATTTTTCAGGTCAAGCAACTCTTTCACCGGAACGCTTGCGTAAGGAATACCAATCATATTCCATCCCGGTAATAGCGATTGATTCCGATTCACCATTTTTTCACCGGTAAACTCATACGAGCCGGAAGCCATAACGTTAACCCAGTATCCATGGCCGGCCTCAAGCTTGAAGGCCGGCATCCAAAAATCAATAGGCCTCTTCCATTCCCAGGCGAGCGGCGCAAAAGGAATTCCTGATCCGATATCCAGCGATGGGGTGTCAAAAGGATTTGAAAACAGCTGCCATCCTTGATGGAGTGTCTTGGTCATGCGAAAAGGCTCATTAATGGCGATCCTCGCCGATGAAATCAACGCACCCACACTTTGTTTGTCGATCTCCCATTCATAAACATATTCTTCCTTATATTCGTTCCTTCCGGAAATCGTCATCACAATGTTGACCTTGGGCGCAAGATCATTCTCGGTTGGCTCAACCAAAAATTGATAA
This sequence comes from Candidatus Omnitrophota bacterium, assembly GCA_023247815.1. Taxonomy (GTDB): domain Bacteria; phylum Omnitrophota; class Gorgyraeia; order Zapsychrales; family JANLHA01; genus JAHFFS01. The sequence goes on along the minus strand of JAHFFS010000039.1, from coordinate 7,750 downwards.
GCAACCTTTGCGTTCCCAAAATCCTTGACGCTGTTAACGGCAAAAATAACTTCAACTGAAGAGGAAGCGCCAGCTTGGTCAGCAACAATGAATTTCAACTTCTCAGCGCCAAACCAATTCTCCTCCTTCACGCGAACCGCGGCCACCCCATTCGCAATTGTGACATCCAAATGATTCGCCCCTTCCACCGCCCAAGTGAAATTCTCAGCGGAACCGGTTAGCAAATCAGAATCCTGCACGAAATCCATAAGCTTGATCTGAGTAAAAAATTCTCCCTGATCAATGATCTGCTGAGGAATGCGGCTCATGACCGGGGCATCATTTTGCGGATTCACCGTCAACGTGAAGGATAAAAATTTTGTGAATGCTTCTCCATCGGTAACAGTAACCGTAATCCTGGCTGTTCCAAATTCATCCGGTGAATAATCAAGAATCAACTGTTGTCTTTCGTTGATTCCCAAATGACTGAATAAATCCGTGTTGTTCGTGCTATCAACAGAAAAAGAAAATATCAGATGATCTTGATCTGCGATACTCTGGGCAAAGCTCGCTGGCAAATCAATGACCGTACGATCGGCATCTTCATTGACGATCACATTTTGAATCCTCTCGCTACCCAGAGCATTTACGATAAAAAAAACATCTCTTGAGGTCGAAGCTCCTGCACGATCTGTCGCTATAAAGGTTAGAACCTCTTCTCCAATCCACTCTGCATCAAGAACATTGATTGTTACAATCCCGTCGGAAATCTGAGAACCTAAATGGTTAGCGCCATTAACGGTCCAGGTAATATGTTCATCAGGATCAATGCCAAAATCACTATCGCTGATAAATCCAGCAAGATCGATCCTTTCAAAAACTTCTCCCTGTTCAATCGTCTGGTTTGCTATTGTGCCTATGACCGGTCGATCATTGACCGGACGGATTGTGAACAAAACCTTCAAAGACCCTTTCGCCCCTGCCAGATCAGTCGCGGTAAAGGTCAGTGTTTCCTGGCCAAACCAATTTTGGTCACGGGCACTGACCATCGCCACGGCACCTTGTAGAAGCACTTGCAAATGATTCGGTCCAGACACCGACCAAAAAATCAATTCATTTGGATCAAAGGCAATGTCTTTATCACTTACATAACTATTCAAATAAATTTTGGTAAAGGCCCCACCTTCATCAATCGTCGGGGAAGGGATCCCCTGCACGACCGGGGCGTCATTCACCGGATCGATGACAAACAAAACCGCAACTGAATCTTCCGTGCCGAACCGATCGGTCGCGGTGAAGGTCAAGGTCTCGCGTCCAAACCAATTCTCATCATTTGGGCGGATAGTGGCTGTCCCATTCGTGATACCAACCTGCAAATGGGTCATGCCTGACACCAACCAGGTGATCAGTTCATCTGACCCCTCATTCATAAAATCCTCATCGTAAACATAACTGCCCAGATGGATTGTTCGAAACCCGCCTTCGACAAACGTCTGATCAGGGATGGCTGACACAACCGGGCTGTCATTGACCGGATCAACGCTAAACACAACGTCAACCGAATCGGTTGCCCCGGCTGAGTCGGTTGCGGTAAAGGTGATGGTTTCTTCGCCAAACCAATTTGCGTCGTGTGCTTGGACCGTCGCGATTCCGTTAAGAACAGTTACCCACAAATGATCCGCACCAGCAAAAGACCAAACGATCTGTTCCTCAGCATCGATGCCGACATCGGCATCCACGACAAAATCATTCAAATTGATTTCCGAGAAAGACTTTCCTTCCTCGGTCCGCTGTTCTGGAATATCGGTTACCACTGGCGCATCATTAACCGGATTAACGAAGAAACTCACCGTTCGCGAAGCCGACGATCCTCCCTCATCGGTGACAATAAACGTTAAGGTCTCTTGACCAAACCAATCCTCATCGATCGGCTGAATTGTGGCGATACCGTCCACAATCGCAACGTTCAAATGATTCTGACCTGAGGCATCCCAAATCAGCGGGGTCTTCATACTGCGTTTGTCTGAATCGTTATCGCCCGTTTCCATGCCATCATCCTTGACATAACTATTCAGATCAATCACCGAGAAAGCGCCTCCCTCGTTGATGGTCTGATTCGCTATTGTCTCCAACGCCGGCGCGTCATTGATGGGATCAATGACAAACACAACATTGACGGAATCCGCTGCCCCGGCTAGATCGGTCGCGGTAAAGGTGATCGTCTCTTCGCCAAACCATTCCTCGTCCTTCATCTGAATCATGGCCACCGCATTCAACACCGTTACTCTCAAATGATTCGCGCCTTCTGCCTTCCAAGTGATCCGTTCCTTAGGGTCATAACCAAAATCATTGTCAGTGACATAATGGCTCAAATCAATGGCCGGGAAAACCCCACCTTCACTGGAGAATTGATCAGCAATGGGTAATGTGACCGGTGTGTCATTGACTGACTTTATGGTAAACAGAACATCCACTGAAGCCACTGCTCCCGCCTGATCCCGCACTGTCAACGTTAATGTTTCTTCTCCAAACCAATTTTCATCATCCACCGTTATCGTTGCAATACCATTGATCACAGCGGCACTCAAATGACTACCACTGGAAGCGATCCAGCTGAAATGTTCATGCAGGTCATACCCCACATCTTCATCAGTAACAAAAAGGTTTAAGTCGATGGGCGCAAATGCCTCTCCTTCATCAGTGACCTGCTCTGGAATACTGCTGACAATCGGAACATCGTTCACCGGCCTAATGGTCAACACAATGTCTCGAGAAGCAAAGGCCCCAGCTTGATCAGTTACAGTAAAAGTGACATTCGCTGTCCCAAACCAATTCTCATCTTGAGCCTGCAGTGTGGCTATCCCATCGATTATCGAGAGATTCAAATGTTCATCACCGCTAACCGACCATACCATCTGTTCCGTGGATGAATCGTCATTCAAATCAAAATCCGTCAAATAAGGATTAAGATCCAACTGTAAAAGCCCGCCCTCATCAACAAACGGATTGGAGATAGCACCCAATATCGGGGCATCATTCACGGCATTGATCGTGATCGTGACTTTGGCACTTTTCGTTTCATTCCCATGAATCGCCGTGTAAACAAACTCATCGGTCCCATGAAAATGTGCTGATGGCTGGTAAGTAAATTCTCCCCGACCGTTATAAACTAGAGTTCCCCCATACGGCTGACTGAAACCCGTCAACGCTTCTGCTGCGGTATCATTATTCCAGACATTGAAAGTAACCCTAACGTCCTCATCCGTCGTGATCACATCATCCTGCACAATCAAGGATTCCTCCGGATCAACAATCACTCCTTCAACAACTAAAAACCTGACTGTCCATTGCGCATACGCGCCACTAGGATCAGTCGCCTTGAAAGTAATACTTTCAGTTCCCACCCAATCATTCTGCAAAAGAATGACCGAAACAATATGGTTGGCATCAATGGCAACCTCAAGCTGTTCGTTGCCGCGAAAATCCCAAACGATCTCTCGATCGATGTCATCCTGATCATAAACATAGTCATCCAAATCAATAGGAGCAAAATGACCTCTTTGATCAATCGTTTGATCCGGAATGGGGGATATCATGGGAGTGTTACTTAACCCCATCAATCCTCTGGGGTCTACGGCAAGAATAAATGACGTTGCCGATACCATGGCCTCCCAATCACGCATGGTTCGTTCCGGATTATCCACTGTATAATAGGGAAGAGCGACTCCCAAAGATTGGCGAAGAGTTGTCAGTCTTTCCAGTTCCTGCTCAGCTTGTTCCCACAATTCTGGATTTCTTTGGCCCAGTTTTTTAAGTGCCATGATAACCCCTGCCCATCCTTCCGGCCAGACTCCGGTCAAGTCCGCATAAAGATACGGACGATAGCCTAGGATACCCGTGACAGGATCTATGATTTGAAAACGGGTATGATTGGCAAAGGCCTTATCCGCGATATCGATATACCCGGCCATATCCATCAATAAAGCAGTCCAGGTCGTTGTATCAAGCGCTTGGTCCGGATTAACCCCCGAAGGATCGATCCCCATAAAAAAACGTTCATTGTCCTCATCCCAGAAATTTGTAACCAGGGCCTCCACAACCTGATGACCGATATCCGTATATCTTTGGATCCCCAGAATCTCACCGGCTGCTAATAAAGCAAAAGCCGCATCCGTGTTATGCTCGGTGCTGGACCAGAGGATGGTATTCGCTCCGATCTGCTTTCCAGTCATGCCACCGCTAAACGAATGAAGCTGATGATCACCAAGAATTCCACCATTGGCCTGAATGTCATCTTCTTCAACATAATAGAGCTCAATCAGCGTATCGAGTAATCGGGTAAGACCTTCTCTTATTTCAGAAGTCTGGGGATGAGTTGGATCGTTTTTCAAGACCCATAAAATGGCCTTGGCATTCCAAAACTGGGTTCCAGAAAAAAAACTCGGTTGACTGGGTTGACCGGAAAGAACATCGTAATAACTGGGGATTTGAAAATAGTTAGCATCTTCTGGACTATTAGAAAAATCTTCAACACCAAAACTCAGCAAGGATAAGATCCAGCGCTCTGCTTTTGTTTTCCAAGCCAGGGCTTCCTCAATATGACCTTCTTGCTCATACCGTAAAGACATATTGAGGGCGGCAATGATCGCAACCGAGAAATCATAGGTCCATAAACGATCCTTCAAATAGATATAATCTGGATCTGTTAAGGGGATATGATAGGAACGTGGTAAATTGGGCAATTCATCTCTATTGGCCAACACTTCTTCAAAACCGACAAAATCACCAATCAGTTGTTCAATCAAAGCATTGTAATCGGGTGGAGATCGCTGGCTTACTGTGATCGTTACCGTTGCAGTTGCCGTTTCGATCCCATCGGTAATTGTATAAGTAAAAGAATCCGTTCCATAAAAATCTTTGCCAGGGGTATAAGTTAGGGTCTTATCCCCCTTATCTTGCACAACCCCCTGAGCTGGTTGAGTAAAACTGCTGATCATAAGGGGGTCACCTTCCAGGTCAGTATCATTGGCGAGAATATCCATCATAATCGCTGTTTCCTCTTGGGTGGTTATCGTGTCATGATTGGCTAACGGAGCGTCATTGATGGCATTCACTGTTACGTTAAACGTTGAGGTCGCGAATAAATTGCCTTGGTCCGCGGCCTTGACGGTGATGGTCGCCCGGCCGTTTTCATTCGCGCCATAATCCAAAACCAAATACATTTTTTGATCGATCTTGCTGATCCGCACCGATGAAAATAGGTCGATAGGATCGGTGCTGTTGATCATATAGGTGTAAGCCAAACCACCAACCCCATTCTCGACATCGGTAAAATAATCCTCAAGATTGATCCGGGTATCGTCGGTGTCTTCATTCACCACCACATCCTTGATCCCAACCGCGGTAGGATTATCATTGACCGGATTGACCGTAAATAGGACCGACGTCGAAGCCGCGACCCCGGCCCGATCTCTGACCGTAAACGTCAACCGCTCATTCCCAAACCACTCTTCATCATTGAGCGAGATGATCGCCTGACCATTAACAATTTCGACCTTAAGATTCTGCTGTCCTGTAACAGTCCAGGTGAATTGTTCATTCGGATCATGACCAATATCTCCATCCGTCAGATACCCCATGAGATTGAGTGTTGAAAAAAGCCCTCCTTCATCAACCGTTTGCTGAGGGATAACTCCCAACCGAGGAATGTCATTCACTGATGTGACTGTGATAGCTACCGTGGCATTATCAGTGCCTCCCTTTCCATCCGAGATTGTGTAGGTAAATGAATCAAATCCATAAAAATTTTCCTGCGGGACATACGTCAGCTGATTTCCAACGATTGATAACGTTCCCCAACTTGGCATAACACTCACTGTGAATGTCAAAGCATCCCCATCGGCATCAAAAGCCAATAAAGGCATAGAAAAAGCAGTTTCTTCCGTGACACTCTTGGTGATATCCGAAATAAATGGAGGATTATCCGCTCCTTGCTGTCCTGGAACAGCACCGCCATTAACAGCGACGAGTGTGGCCGGGTTTCCGGTGCAGGAATCATCAAAACAGGTATCGTCCTTCACCGTATTTGCGGAAACATGGTTAAAGGTATAAGCCGCCACCAAGTTATCGTCGGCTAAATTGGGACCGGTATTCATGAGCGATTGAATTTGCGCCGGACTCATGGCCTGTTGATAAATGGCCAGGTCATCAAAAGCGCCATTGACATTGAACAAATTCTGATATCCCCCCACCGCGTAAGGATTCGCTCCAAAATCCCTCAAACTTCCATCCAAAGTTTGCGTTTCCCCGACCTGATTGCCATTGAGAAACAATTTCATATTATTACCAGTTCCGTCGATGACCATGGCAATATGATTCCACGAACCAACCGATAACGGCTCTGATAGAATCTCATCGCCCCCGCCTTCTTGATAATGGACAATCGCGCCCACCTTCCCGGTGTCTCTTTGAATAAAAATCCCGTCGTGCGGCCCTTCGATATTTTTACCATTATTCCAAAACCTCATAAGAAGATAAGAATCATAACAATCACAAAACTCGCCTTCCGGTATCGATGACATCTTAAACCAAAAGGCATAAGTGAAACTGTTACCGTCATCAGTCAAATTTTGCAATTTGGTTGTGCTAGGAGCTATTTGGATATACTCCCAGTCCCATAAACCGGTCGGATCAAGTGGTCCGGTAGGCGCTGGGCTCAATTGGATTCCCTGATCCCCCTCGGCAGGCTGCATAGCCACGGGCAGCGATGCTGTTCTAGCGGCCGACTTAGCTGCTAACCTGATCGATGTACTAGGTGAATCTGCTGATTTTGTGGCTCCCATGATCAAAGAAGAACTGCCGGCCAACTCTTTTTCATCTTGATCATCGGTGGATAACATCATCATGGGGGCGGCATTCGGGAAAAGCAGTACAAAAAAGACATAGGTTGTGCTGATATTTTCTTGATCATTGGCGGCGGTGAGAATCAACTGATTGGGCCCCATAACCAAATCAATATTTTTTTCCCTCGTTGCAACTTCTCCTTTAATCCGATATTCCACCCGCAAAGTCGACGTATTCGTGATTTGCGGAATTTCACTGAGGATCTCAATGACTGGAGTCACGAAAGCAGAAACGTTGCCAACACGGTCGCGAATCTGCAACAACAATTCGCTTGTCCCATTGACCGCAGGAAAATTTAAATCCATCTTAGATGTAAAGGCTTCCCATTCGCTCCACGTCACTCCGCCGTCTGTTGAATAACGCCTTTGATCAACACCTGAAATCGCATCTTCCATCGTCAAATGGAAGGAACCGCTGCCCGCGGCCGTAAAAACAGCCGCAATGGTACCGGTGGGGCCGGTCCGATCGATTGTAAAATGATGTTCTCTTTTTTCCGACCAGTTTCCAAACGCGTCCTGTGCCTGAACCGCAAAAGTATAGACTCCTTCTAAAGCAACCTGCGCGTTGAAGGTGACCTGATTTGTAGCTTGCTCAATCCACTCGCTAAGACTCCCGTCCGGTTTACGAAATTGATATCGATAAAGATTAACCGGACTCAGGCTGTCAACCGCAGTCCAATTTAAAATGATCTCGGAGGCGTTCGTTTGGCCAGGGCCAACCAATTCCGTGACGACCGGGCCAGTCGTGTCTAACACAATCGTATCCTTGATCAGTTCCAACACGTTGCCGGCAAAATCCTGCAACTCTCCCCGAACCTCCTTGGGCCCGTCCCCACCAGGCAGCGTCAATGTCTTGCTACTTGCATAAG
>JAHFFS010000038.1 GCA_023247815.1 Candidatus Omnitrophota bacterium | reverse complement strand
TTCGTCGTACCAAACCGCTAATTTCAGACCAAACGTGGTTGGCTCAGCGTGAACCCCATGGGTACGCGCGATACAAGGCGTATCCTTATATTTTTTGGCTTTGGATTTCAACACCAAAAGCAGTTTGTTGAGATCGGCAAGGAGGATATCGCTGGCCTCAACGCATTGGACTGAAAGCGAGGTGTCCAAAAGATCAGAAGACGTCAACCCTACGTGCAAATATCGCGCTTCCGGGCCGATGTTTTGACCAACATTGTTGATAAAAGCCACCACATCGTGCTTGGTTTTCTCTTCCAAGCGCTTGATCTCTTCCATATCAAACTTGGCGTTCTTTTTGATTTTTTCTAGCGATTTCTTGGGGATAATGCCCAATTTGCACATGGCCTCGCAAGCCAGGACTTCGATGCGCAGCATAATAGAAAATTTATGCTCATCGGTCCAAATGCTTCCCATCTTTGATAATGTGTAACGATCAATCATCTTCTTCTCCTTTAAATCATGATTCTTGGTAGATTAAGAATTTATTATTCGAGAGACATAACTTGCTGCGAATTAGGGGCTAATGAATTCTGCTAATATAGCAAATTATGTTTTGGAGGTCAAACAAAAATAAAAAAAAGCCGCCATTTTTGCAAAAAAATGTCGCAACTAGTTGCAAAATAAAGACTTTTATCTTCTGGGCAATATTCTTGATACTTTCGGCGAGAAAAAATAAATCTCACAAATCCATAAAGATTAAGAAGTTAAGCCATTCACCAGTATGGAGGCTATAAAGCCGTAAGTCTTTAGTGACAAGTCACATGTCATTTTTAACCTAGCTATTTTACTTGAGACTGGTGACCTGCGACTTGAAACTGAACAGAAGGGTTAGCACTCATAAGCTATTCAGTTGCTTGGGTTGGAGCCGCGGGGGTTGTTTGCGAAAGATATTCTTGAAAATAATTCCCGGCCTCTTCTAGGGTCTTTTCCATAATCGCCGGGGTCAATTGCAGCAGCTTTTTCCCAGTGGGACCGCTATAAAATCGGATCATCTCACGGATCTCTTCATCAGTATAGTAGTAGGTATAGACAGGCGTTATTCTTAAAATGATTTCATCAATATTCAGCATATCTTTGATTTTAGACCTAGCCTCTTCTGGCGCCTGCTTAGCAATTTGCGAAAAATACATGGCCAGGCTTTCCCTGGCCCCATTCGCTTCCAAAAGTCTTTTAACCAAGGCCCTTCTCTCCTCCGGGATATCTTTAAAATTCATTTTACCGCTCTCATATTCCTTAGGCTCCACGTTCGGGCTGTCTTCACTCTTTTCAACCCGATCAATCTCATTCTGATAAAACATCTTGGGCATTTGGTTCACCATCATCTTAACCGCGTAACTGCTCTGTTCATAAATCTTGCCTTCAACGACCTGGCCGCTCTTCAAATACACCTTATCGGCCCAAAGCGGGGAAACCGTGAACGCGCAGACCATTGTGAACCAAAAAATTTTATTTTTCAATTGGCTGTCCTTTTTGCTTTTAGAAGAAGTATATCACACCCCAAGATAAGATCGCGCTGAAAAAAAACGATAATTCTTTTCTTAGATCAGAGGTGTATTGCCTCTGGATTTTGAATTGAAGTTGCGGCCCTAATTTTTGTATGTTACGATACGAACCATGTTGGATAAAATGGTGGCCCAAATTGACCGCAGTTTAGCGGACTTCCTCAAACAAATCCAGGGCGAGTATCAACTGCACTTAGCCGACCCCATCCTTTATCAAAGCATCAAAGATTTCGTCCTTCGTAAAGGCAAACGGATCCGTCCGATCCTTTTCATCTTAAGCTATATGGGCTATCGAAAAAGCCGCACCGAGATGTCCCCTTCGATTTATTACGTCTCAACCTGTGTTGAACTCCTTCATAATTTTATGCTGATCCACGATGATATCATCGACCGCTCCGATTTGAGAAGGGGCCTTCCGACGATGCACCGGCTGCTCAGAAAGGCCGCAAAAACAAAAGAGCAAGACAAACTCGGCAGTGATTTGGCGATCATTGTCGGTGACATCATTTACGCGTCCGCCTTTGACGCCTTCCTTTCCATCAATGAAGACCCCAAACGGAAAGAAGAAGCGCTCCGGTATTTTATCCGCACCGCCATTTTTACCGCGATGGGCGAATTCATCGACACCCTCCACGGCTTTCAAAATGTCAAACAGATCAAAGAAAAAGACGTCCTGCTCAACTATACTTTGAAGACCGCCCGCTATACGTTCGACTGCCCGTTGGTCGTCGGGGCGATCTTGGCTGGGGCGGGGAAAAAAGATATCCGCTATCTTTCCGAGCTCGGTCTCTTATTAGGCCAGGCCTTTCAAATCCAAGACGATATCATTGGGATATTCGATACCGAAAAAAATATCGGTAAGTCCATCTTAAGCGATCTTGCGGAATCAAAAAAAACCCTGCTGGTGTGCCACGCCTACCGTTCGCTTCCAACACGGCAACGGAAACGCTTTCTCTCTCATTTTTCAAAACCAAAAAAGAATTATCAGGATCTCGTCGCCATCCGAAAAATCTTTCTGGACGGCGGGAGCTTGGATTATACCTTGCAGGAAATTCGTAAACGCCTCAAAAGGGCCAATACCATCTTAGGTCAGATCAAAATGGGGAAAGAATTCTTACCGCACCTCAAAAATTGCGTCGCGAAGTTGTTCGAACACAGTTATCTATTGGGCAAGCAATACAACGTTGATATCAAATCAAACGCGCTGAAATCTCGTCGAGTACCATCCGCCCCTTCAAAGTCGTCCGCAAACGGTTATCATGAAAAAGCAAAAACCCGTCCTTAACAAAACCCTGCAGCTTCTCTTCTCTGCTCCTATCCAAACCGCACCCGAAACGTTCCCGCAAAAAAGCAAGATCAACGCCTTCATTCATCCGCAGACCGAATAAAATCGCTTCAACAAGACGCTGTTCCGGCGTTAATACCTCCTGATTCGCGACCGGCGGCCTGTTCTGCTGAACATCCTTCAGGTATTCCGTCAACCGATCTTTATTCCAAAACCGTCTTCCATCTTTGTGGGAATGCGCTCCAACACCCAAGCCGATGTAATTCCCACCCCGCCAATAATTGATGTTGTGCCTTGACTCCCGACCTGACCTCGCGAAATTGCTGATCTCATATTGTTTAAGGCCACTCTTAGCGAGCCTCTCGATGATGAAGGAATAATCCCGTGCTTCTCGTTGAGGATTATGGCCTTTCACTTTTTGAACAAAAAAACGACTCTTTTCGTCAATCGTTAATCCGTACAACGAGACATGCTCACTGCGGAGTTCGGCTAAAACCGCCAGGTCTTTTTCGAGACTAACGCGGTCTTGGTTTGGATAAGCAAACATCAAATCGATGTTGATGTTATCAGCCCCCTCCCGACGGAGCAGCTCGTAGGATTCCAAGGCCTTAAAGGCGGTGTGGTTGCGTCCCAAAAAATTCAAACCATGATCATGAAAAGTTTGAACTCCCATACTCAACCGGTTGACGCCTCCGTTGAGCAAGACCTTTATTTTTTCAGCACTGATGGATTCTGGATTGAGCTCAACGGTAAACTCCACATCACGATCTCGTTTGCCATGGTCCGCAATGATCTTGAGCAATCTTCCCAATTGCGCCGCAGATAAAAGCGAAGGCGTCCCACCGCCAATATAAATCGAACTCCATGGTTCCGACGGGTAACGGCCCATTTCCATCTCAATGCAATTCAAATACTCATCAATCCGCTCTTCCTGAGCAATCGATACCACAAAAGAACAGTAGAAACACTTGCGCTCACAAAAAGGGATGTGGATGTATAAACTCTGCTTCATTTTGAAAATTGGGTAGAATTTCTCATTTCTCCAAACATTTCTTTTATCGCAAGGCATTGCCGATGATGGCTTTGCAAAAAATCGGCGTCGCTATAATGACTTTCGTGATCCCTGCGTGTGGATTATCGTCGAGAAAATGACATCCTAAAATTTATTTTTCTGGCCAGCAATGAAAAATTTATGAACATGATTTCAAAAAATATTTTACAATATTACAAAAAATTTTTGCAACAAGATTTGAGTATGCTATTATGGAATTAATCGTTAATCGATTCTTTGAGAAAGGAGAACAACATGGCAAAAGCAACAAAGAAGAAAGCAACTAAGAAAGCAGCTAAGAGAAAGTAATTAGGTAGGACATTATTTTTGAAAAACCCTTTAGCAAACCCGCTGAAGGGTTTTTCATTTCTCCGTTTGCACCTTTCAAAAAGCCCTTCTCAACATTTTCTTCGACGATGATTAAAATTTCTGAGGGCCGGCTTAGAACCACTCCTAGACTTAAACGAGAATCAATCACTGATTAAAAACCGTTTCTTGCCTGTCTCTGCGCTTTTCCTTTATCTTTGCTCGTCGCGAGTTTTGTTGACTTTTCCACGCGTTGCTGCCGGATATCTTCCTTTTTCTTTTTTGCCATCAGCGCTTCATATTTTTCAGGCATATGATATTTCATCCAACCGCCGGAATAAAGGCGCAACCACTCATCGGTTGCCCGCTCAATGCCGATGCTATACCCGGCCTTTTGGCTCTCAATCCACAAATGACGGTTGATTTCTTCAATCACTCGTTTGTCCTTGAGCAAATCACGAACATCGGAAATTTTCATGGTTCCTCCTCATTAATGTCACTGGATTTCATTTCTCAATCAATGTTAACCCCGCAAAAAATCTGCGGGGTTTAATTCGGCCTGCAAACTTGCGTTCGCTATCGCTCCGCAATTTTGGGCCTCATTAAAATTATAAACCTAATGATTTGCCTTTGCAAGAGGTGGGCTTACCATCTTAGCCATGATGATCCCTACTTCATAAAGCACCAATAAAGGAACCGCCATGATCAATTGACTGGCGGCATCCGGTGGTGTGATGATCGCGCTGACAATAAAGATGATGACAATCGCGAACCGGCGCTTTTGCCTTAAAAACTCTGGTGTGGCGATCCCAATCCTGGCTAAAAAGGCGATGATCAGCGGCAATTCAAAAGTGACCCCGCCGGCAACGACCATCGTTCCCACAAAGGAAATGTATTTCTCGACAGTGATCATCGGCAAAACATTTTTCGTCGCGAATCCTAAAAGGAATTTGAGTGCGGTTGGCAGCAAAGCAAAATAGGAAAAGACCGCTCCCGAAATGAAACAAAAAAACGACAGCGGTCCATAAATCACAACATAGCGAATTTCCTTCTCCCGCAGACCCAAGGCAATGAACTTCCAAATATGGTAAATGATCAGCGGTAAGGAGAGAAAGAACCCACCAATCAAGGTTAAAGTCATGCGTGCTACGAAGGCGTCGGAGGGAGAGGTGAAAATAACAGTGCCGACCGGCTTCAAAATAAAGTCAAAAACAGCGTCGATGAATGAATAAAAAACGCACGAACACAAAACAAAGCCGAGCAGGCATTGCAAAAATCGGCTTCTTAACTCAGCGAGATGATCAAAAAACGAGACTGGCGACTTCTTCTTACGCATGAGTTGTCATGACGACTTATCGATATTCTCATTTTTTTTGTCGTCATCTCGACTACTAGCACGTTTGAATTCTTTGATCGCCTTCCCCAGCGCCTGGCCGATTTCCGGCAGTCTTTTGACACCAAATAACAAAATGACAACAATCGCGATGACAATCAATTCCGGCATTCCAATGCGGCCCATCGTTGACCTCCTTCATTTTTCAAAATCCTGTAAAGTAATCTGCTCTTCGAACACCGCCCGATAATAATCTTTCGAAAAATCACTCAGTTTCTTATCAATCGGCTCGACATAAGAAATCACATCCAACGGTGTCGCCACCTTCATCTCGGCCAATTTCGCATCACCGTCATAAATGGTCACCTTGCTCCCTGGATATAAACCATTCAAGGCCCCTAAGGTCACATAATAAGTCTTGGCCACTCGGTCAATCCATAACGAGCCTTCCTTGCGATTCAATTCTTCCTGACCGTGGACCAACTTGGCTTCATCAATCAATTTGTCCAGCCGGATGGTCGCGCCCAACTTTCCCTCAACTTCCTTGACCCGACGATCCGCCACCATCTTTTCTGTTTTTAAAAGTTCGACCTGTTCCTTCAGCTCCCCGATTTCGGTAATTTTTTTTTGCTGCGTATCGACCAGAAAATAAAAAATCCCGACAACACAGCCATAGGTCATAACCACAAAAACCAAACCGATAAAAATCCGCTTTTTGTTGCGATCACCGCGCTGTTCAGGTTTGACCTTCAGGACCTTTTTCTCTGCGACCTGGACTTTTTTTTCTTTTTGCGGCTGCGGCTTCACGACCGCCGCTTTCTCTTTCAGCGGTGGGAGTGCCTTTGGTTGGGCAGGCATTTCTTTATTCTTTTTTTTGAAAAAGGGGATGAATTTCATGAATTAACAGATGATTTGACCTGCCCTTATCATAATCGCGCCCATCCGGGAATGCAACAGAAACATCCACAACCCCGGGAGTTGAACCCCCGGGGTTCAACTCCCGGGGTCATCGTCGACCTAACAAAGCGAACATCTTCCTTTTATAGGCTTCCACACCAGGCTGATTGAATGGATTAACATCCCATAGATACCCGCTAATGGCGACTGACTTCTCAAAAAAATAATACAATTGTCCTAACGTCCGCGCGTCAAAGCGGGGAAGATGGATCGTCATATTCGGAACTTTGCCCTCAACATGCGCCTGGGCTGTCGCCTCATAGGCGCACTGATTGACAAAATTCAAGTCCTTACCAGCGACACAATTGAAATTGTCCAAATTTTCATCGTCTTCTGGGATCAACAACTTTTGTCCGGGATCGTCCGTGAGCAAAAAGGTTTCAAACATATTCCGTTCCCCTTCTTGCAAAAGCTGGCCCAGTGAATGCAAATCCGCGGTAAAATTCAATGATGCTGGAAATATTCCTTTTCCATCTTTCCCTTCACTTTCACCAAACAGCTGCTTCCACCACTCGGCAATAAAAACCAGTCGCTGGTTGAACGTCGACATGACTTCGATCTTTTTAGCCTGTTGATAAAGAAAATACCTGGCCGCGGCGTATCGATAGGCCATATTTTTTTTCAAATCCATGACCGAGCAATGCTTTTGCGCTTCGCGAGCACCTTGAATGAGGGCCCTCACGTCAATTCCGGCGATGGCCAGAGGCAATAAACCAACCGGCGTTAGGATCGAAAACCTCCCACCCACGTCGGGGTTGATCGGAAACGTTCGATACCCCGCATTTTGCGCGATCGAACGCAGTGCCCCCTCCTCAGGATCAGTAATGCAAATGATCCGTTTCTTTAACTCTGCTCCGCTGTATTTTTCTTCCATAAACTTTTTTAAAATCCGAAAGGCAAGCGCCGGCTCAGTCGTTGTTCCCGATTTCGAAATCACCACCAGCGTCACCCGTTGATCTCGCAGTTTGAGCAAAAGCTGATGAAGGTACCCCGCACTTAAGTTATGGCCAGCATAATGGACCGGGAGTTTTTGCTCGGCAGCTAAAAACTCTAAAGACGCGCGAATCCCAACATACGAGCCACCGATACCGATGCTCACCAGACAATCCGAATCTTTGCGCACGGCCTGACCGATTTTAAGATACTCGTCCAAGTCCCGATCCGCGGTCTTGCTCGGTAAGTCCAACCAACCAGTGAACTCACTTCCTTTGCCTTTACGCCTCTCCAACAGATCATGGGCCTTTTCAACTTGACCCGACACTTTAACAAAATCTTTTTCATCAACAAAACCTTTGAGGCGTTCGGTATTCAGTTTGATGTCCATGGCTTAAAAAAGTCCTTTCTGAAAATTGATTTCAAGTTTTTCGGCTTAACTTCTGTTCAAAATAGTGATACCACCGACGAGATGTGGCATAGATGTTATTGGGATCAAAAGGACGCCGCCAAACCGCCTTGCGGCATTCTTCACTGCAGCATCCTTCCAACTGTTGGGCCCCTTGTTCCGAACAAAGGAACAAACGGTTGCAATCGAAATTGGCACAGTTGATAAACGTATCGCATGCGGCACCGGTGATTTCGCAGCGGCCGATGGGTTCTTTTTCCGCTGGGTTGACTTCGGTGGTCAAACGATCATCAAAAACAAAACATTTGCCCTGAAAATGTTTACCTTGCTCTTCCTTCGCGTAATTAAGAATACCACCGCGCAGTTGATTGACGTCTTTGTAACCAAAATTTTTCATCAACGCGGAAAATTTCTCGCAACGGATGCCTCCCGTGCAATACATAAGGACTTTTTTTCCCTTCGGGATTGATGTCTCCTCCAACCACTGTGGAAAATCATAAAAATTATCAAGTTTGGGTAAGACTGCTCCCGTGAAATGCCCGACCTGAGTTTCATACTCATTGCGCACGTCGAGCAAAATATAATCTTCTTCTGACTCCAAGACCGCTTTCCATTCGCGAGGAGAGAGGAACTTGCCCGTATCCCGTTTAACGTCGACGGCAACCGAGGATCTTAAGGCAACAATCTCCGGACGGACCTTAACGACCAATCGTTCAAAAGGAATGGAATCACACGCATCGTCCTTGAATTCGGTGTTTTCAAATCCCGTAATTTGAACTAGAAAATCGCGGTAAGCCTTTAGGTCCTTCTCGCTGCCAGTCAAGGTTCCATTGATACCTTCTCGGGCGACGTAAATCCGTCCCTTTAAGCCAAGGGCAAGGCAACGGCCTCGTTGCTCCCGACAAAAGTCAACGGGCGAAGAAATGGTGTTGAATTGATAATAGGAAATGATTCGAAACATGCGGCCTTTAGACTCGTGCTTCGTTAAAATCTTCCACTTCACATCCAATGGGTTGATCGATGATCGCGCCGCACAAAACAACATCATCGTGATAACAGACCACCGATTGCCCCGGTGTCACCGACTTCTGCGGCTCTGCAAAATCAATTCGAATTTGATCCTCACCAAGATAGGTCAAAATCCCTTGGACCTCTGGTGAGTTGTAACGGATTCTGACATTGACCTTAAATGGTTCCGTCGGCAAATCTCTGCCCAGCGGATTGAACTGATTGGCAAGCAGCCCATTGGCATAAAGATAATGCCGCGGTCCGACGTAAACCGTGTTGCTTTCTTTCTCAATTTTATAAACATACACCGGAACCCCGAGCGCTATGCCCAATTTATCGCGCTGACCAATGGTGTAATTGATAATGCCGCGATGCTCGCCCACAACATCACCAAGATGGTTCTTAAACTCTCCTGGAACAAAGGCCGATTCACCAACCCGGCTGCGGATGAATTCCTTATAACCGCTGTCAGGGACAAAACAAATGTCCTGACTTTCCGGTTTGTGGGCGGTATTCAATTGAAATTTTTCCGCGAGGACGCGCACTTCATCTTTGGTCAAGTCCCCCAAAGGAAATAAAACCTTAGGAAGTGTTTCCTTTTTCATGCTGTAAAGAAAATAC
>JAHFFS010000192.1 GCA_023247815.1 Candidatus Omnitrophota bacterium | reverse complement strand
GTCTTTGGTGTTGAAATGCGCTAAAGGATCAAAATCAATGATGTCTCCGGCGATCTGGCATTCGAAATCTTTGGCGTCAAATGATGTGATGGGCCGGATGCCGCTCTTTCCTTCAACCAATGATTTCCAAAACTTGGCACTTCCGGTCCCGACCGGAGAAATCACCCCCATTCCCGTAATAACAACTCGTCTTTTTTGCATAGTCTAAATTTCTCTGAATAAAATTCAGCCCCGATTATGATCGGGGCCTTATATGTTGAATTGGAAGTGCTGACAGCTGACAGGGTCTACTTTTTTGCCGCTTTTTCTTCGATATATCTGATCGCGTCACCAACCGTGGTCATCTTTTCCGCATCTTCGTCGGGGATTTCAACACCGAATTCTTCTTCCAACGCCATAATCAATTCGACGGTGTCTAAGGAATCCGCTCCAAGATCGTCAATGAATGATGCTTGAGGTGTGACCTCTTCGGCTTTGACGCCCAACTGTTCAGCGATGATTGACTTTATTTTTTCTTCGACAGCCATGAAAGTCCTCCTTTTTAACCTAAAATAGGTTTTATATTGCCATTCCCCCATCAACAATGATGGTTTGCCCTGTTATGTAATCTGCCTCTTTTGAAGCAAGGAACAAGCATACCCCGGCAATGTCTTGGGTCGTTCCTAAACGACCGAGAGGGATGCTTTTTAAAATTTCTTCTCGGTTTGTTGCTTTGATTTGATCAGTCATTTCGGTTTGGATGTACCCTGGGGCAACCACGTTGGCAGTAATCCCTCGTGATGCGAATTCTTTGGCAACCGATTTTGTGAAGCCAATGATTCCGGCCTTACTTGCCGCGTAATTGGCCTGACCGGCGTTTCCGAGAATGCCAATGATCGACGCAATGTTGATGATCTTACCCTTATTATTCTTCAACATTGCCTTTGCGACAGACTTTGTGACGTTGAAACATCCGCGCAAATTTGTGTTAAGTACGGCGTCCCATTCATCTTCCTTCATACGCAACAGCAAATTATCTTTAGTGACGCCAGCGTTGTTAATCAATATATCAACCCGCTTATGCTTGTCAAGAATTTTTTTAACCGTTTCTTGAACATTTTCGCTGTTGGCGACGTCACAGAGGTAATATTCGCTTTTTAAACCGTCTTCAAGGATTTTTTTGGTTGTCGAGGCGAGAATTTCTTCATTGCGGCCAAGGAGAATAACATGGGCTTTGGCGTTGGCAAATTCTAGAGCAATTTCCTTGCCAATCCCGCGGGTTGCCCCCGTGACCATAACGACTTCATTGTCAAAATTCATCAGTCAATTTTTCTTTTTAAAGAATTGTGTTAAAAGTCATTTGTATCATAACAATCAAAACATCATTTGCAAGACAAAAATCAAAGATTGCTTAAGGTGGTGTGATAGGGATACTGGTAGGATTTAAAGAAATTCAAGCTCTACGTGGATTAGCCCGTTTCCCGGGTCAGCGATTTTGGAGAAGGCTTTTTTGGTTAGATCAATGACCCGCCCTTCATTGACTAAGCGGCGGTGCGGCCCGCGGTCATTGACGCGGACAACGATTGATTTGCCGTTTTCCATATTGGTAACCTTGATCCGTTGGTGAAATGGGATATCCCATTTGGCACAGGTAAAGGCTTGATCATCAAAGATTTCATTGTTAGCTGTTCGCTCTACAACTCCGGGATCAGTCTTTGAGTACCAAGACGCCATACCTGTTTCAACTGTGGGTGCTTCCGGCTCTGTCTGCCTGCCGTATTTGACATAGGCATAGGCTGTGCTGGTAAACAGCAATATGGCGATAATAAGAAACTTAAGGTTATTAAACACCTCTTCCCTCCTTTTATACCAATTAGTTAACCATACCACAGGAATGCCGGTCTGGGAAGGGTTTGAAAGAATCGTAATATATTGTAAATATTTGAAATAAAACACTTTACAATTTATAAATTATATATTGCAGTTTTACTGGGTATTAATGGAAGTCAGCGTCTTCTACGTCATCATAGCGGGTTGATGAACGCTTACGGGAGGCTTTGGGTTTGCTTTGGGAGGATTTGAAAATATTTTGTAACTTGTTGCGGGTTAGATATTTAATAACAATACGGCTGCTAGGAAATAACAGCAGAAGTCCCATAAGATCACTCAAAAATCCAGGAATCAACAGTAGGATCGCCCCAGCCATGATGAGAAGTCCATCCAGCAAGGCGCCACTGGGCATTTTACCCTGGTTGAGTTGATCTTGAAGCTTTTTCATCAACAAGGGGCCTTGGATTTTTATGATCACAACCCCTAAAATTCCGGAAAAAATGATCAACAGGATCGCATTTCTTGGCCCTAAAATGCTGCCTGCTCGTATCGTCACCAGCAATTCGAGGAATGAAAGAATAACGAGAATAAAGGCAAAGTTGTTAAACATTTTATAATTTTACCTTTGGCAGCAATTCCAAGACGGATTGTTTGATGAAGTCACGCTCGTAGAAATCAAGATCAATGATTTTATCGTTCCAGACCAAGAGGTCTAAGTCAATGCTGCGCGGGCCGAATTTGCTGCTGCTTTTGCGGCCTAAGGCATGTTCTATTTTTTTAAGGGTGCTTTGGAATGAAGACTGTTCAAGAACCGTCTCAACTAAAACCGCTCCGTTTAAAAAATTGGCTTGGTCTGGATAACCAATGGGAGTGGTCTCAACAAATTGGCTGCTCTTAATGATGGGAAAATTTTTATGGATCAACTCTTTGGCTTGAACGATGTTTTTTTGTGGATCAATGTTTGAGCCAAGGCCAATGACCGCGATGTTCATTTTGATTTGCGCTGTTCTGTTAATTCGACTGAAACCGATTGGGCGAATCGGAGTGCCTGCGGCTTATCAACGCGGACCGTTGCTTTGATCACCTTGTGTTCTTCCATAACAATCCGTAAAACTTCGGCAGTCAATTTTT
>JAHFFS010000191.1 GCA_023247815.1 Candidatus Omnitrophota bacterium | reverse complement strand
GCGCAGACACTGCGTAAATGTTCCAAGGCCTTAATCGCCCCAATCTGTCCGGAAGCAACACCCAGCAAAACAACCGGCTTTCCCGCCAAGACCGATGGATAACCTAAATTTTCAATGATCAATTTGATCACACTGCTATAACTGCCGTGATATTCTGGTGTTGCTATAATGATCCCGGTCGCCTGGGCAACTTTGGCCTTGATATCCTTCACCGACCGGCCTTCGCTTTGCCCTGGAAAAGCAAGGGTCAAACGGCCTGGATCAAGGATGTCGACCTCCAATGAATGGCTGTTCTTAAGCTCCGCAAGGACAATATCAAGCGCCTTGCGAGTAAAACTATCCTTACTGACACTGCCCAAAATGGCCACAAGCTTAATCTTTTGTTCTTTTTTCATCATTGACCCTTTCCCTTTCGTTCAAGAAGATAAATCTTCAATTCTTCAGGAATCGGCTGCCCCCAAGAATCCAATTTCTCAACACACTGTTTGGCTTGATCCAGTTGCCCATTGCGCTGATAAATTGAAGCCAGTTGATAATACGCTTGAAATAAATACGGATCGATGGAAATCGCCTTCTGCAGCGAAGCAATCGCCTGCTCAATCTTATTATCTCGGAAATATAACAACCCAAGATTGAAATGCGCTGAGGCGTATTCTGGGTTCAATTTGATTTCATTTTGATAAGCCTGTTCAGCCAGTTCAACCTGATTCGCTGCCGCATAAATCAATCCCAAATTATTATAGACCATGGGTTCCTGAGGGTTGAGCATCAGGGCATCTTGATCCTCATCAATCGCCGCAGTGTAATCATTTTTAAAATAATAAACAACTCCCAAATTTTTGTGGGCCAACGCGCTATGCGGCGAGTGTTTAACCGCGTCCTCCCAAAAACTTAAAGGTCCCTGATAATTTTGGCTGTACTGAAAGGTCAGGACCGCCAAACCAACAACACTCACGCTCATCAGCAAATATTTCAGGTTCTCAAATCGTAAAATCTTCTTAACCAAATCCGTTTCAAATAAAAACATGAGGATCCCGATGATGGGAAGATAAAGACGGTATTCGTGATCAACAAAACTAATAAATAACGACGGCAATAAAAACAACAAATACCATAACAAACCCAATAGCATGATTCGCCGCCGTTTTTGAAGCGAACATTTCCACGACACGACGAGCACAGCAATAGCACCAAGACCATACCAAGGATGCAGGTCCTTCAACAATGGAAACGTTGACAAATTGAAAGGGAAAAAAACCTTACCGAGATACGTTATCAACGACGGCAAATTCAGCAGAGATTTTTGCAGCGCCGTCGCCAACGGCTCGCCTAAGCTATGCCCCAAAACCAGCGACCGGATCACCAGCCAACTGATCAAAAGTACCCCCCAAGCGCCGAAATAAAAATGGAGTCTCTTCAGGACCAATCGCGGAACGGTAACGACCAGAAGTAAAAAAACATAAAATAAAGGAACAACGACCGCGGTCTCTTTTGTAAAAAGTGCCAAGACAAAAAAAAGATTTTGCAGTAAAAACATTCCCCAGCGGTTTGATTGCAAAAAGTCCAGCCAGCACAACAACGAGAGAAGAACAAAAGTCGCCAATAAAGAATCAGTGCGGCCGGGAATCCAAACCACGGCCTGGGTGAGTGCCGGGTGCGCTAAAAAAATCAGGCTCGCCCAAAGGCTTTGTTCTTTCGTGAAATTAAGTCGCAGAAAAAAAATAAAGAGCAGCCCACTATTCAAGACATGGATCAAAATATTCGTCAGATGATAACCCAACAGATTTTGTCCATACATCTGGGCATCCAGCATAAAGGAAAGACTTAAAACCGGTCGATAAAAAACCGCGGAAACCAAATCCGGATTAAAAAGGACATCTTTCATCTTAGTGAGATCTTTCAAAATCCAATGCTTATCAAGAATCCACACTTGATCATCGAGCAGGGTCAAATCAAAAAAAAGGCTTTGCCAAAACAAAAGCACCCCCAACAGCAAAAATAAACCAAAGAAGGCGAATTGTACTGATACCGAATGGCTTTTCAAGGAGGAATGATTCTCCATCAAAATGGAAATACCTTAGAAAATTGATTGCGGATGACAAAAAAGCTATTTAAGATATACCGACAGGAGTAAAAATGTCTTACCAGGCTTTCATCAACAAAATCCGGCAGTGGGACAACCAGGCTTCGAAATGGATCCTCAGACATTTCTACATGATCTTCTTTGAATTTGTTTTGGTGGTTATCTTTTTCGTCTTTTTATTCAACACGTTTCATTCGATTGATCTAGCAAACACTCCGAATCAAAATTTGACCGAACAATTGCTGTGCCAACAACTGTTCAACACCTCCATGATCATCCTTTTGCTTTTGCTCAATGCTTTTTGGCTGCTTTATCTGTTCAATGGGATGAACCGCATCCGTTTGCTGCTCAAAGACATTGGCTTTCAACTGCTGCGCCGCCGGCACCAGGATGGTTGAGGCCGGCCTCAAAAATATTCCTGATACAGTTCTTTAATCCGGCCCATCAAATCCATCATCTTATTGGTTGAGCCCGACGTTGAAATCAATCGTGCTACGTTCTGTTGAACTCCCATCTGTGCCAGACCAACCACCGAGGCATATTTGGCGGCATGATTCAAACGTTTGACGACGCTGGGGACTTTACCAATTTTGACATTCAAATTGATGGCCTCTTCCAACCGTTCTGCCAATCCAGGAAGAAGCGCTCCCCCGCCGATCATGATAACGCCGGCATTGATGGGTGGATTGAATTCTAAATGTTTGATCAACTCATCAAGGGCCCGGATCCATTTGCCAACAACAGCTTCAATGGCCAGCGCAATCATGGCTTTCTTGATCGGAACGTATCCGTCTTCTCGCCTGATCAATATCTCTTCGTCCAAATTGCTATCGGAACTACCGGCAAAGGCGTACGATCTTTTCAAATC
>JAHFFS010000190.1 GCA_023247815.1 Candidatus Omnitrophota bacterium | reverse complement strand
GCGTTTTAGGGAGCACCGATATTGTCATGGGAGAAATCGACCGATGATCGATTCGTTATCCACGCAAGTGAGGTCGATGGTCATCAGTAGTACGGTGATTTTGGGGTTCATCTCGATCTCAGCGATGTTTTTGATCTGGTGGGAGCGGAAGGTCTCGGCGCACATTCAAAATCGGTTGGGGCCGATGATCGTTGGATGGCATGGGAGTTTGCAGTCGATCGCGGACACTGTGAAACTGCTTTTGAAAGAGAATATTGTGCCGGCGGGTGCTGATAAAATGATTTGGTGGTTGGCGCCGTTTTTTGTGGTTGTTCCGTCGGTGATGGTCTTTGTGACCATTCCTTTCGCCCGAAATTTTGTTGTTCATGACTTGAATGTGGGGATTTTGTTTATAACATCCATTACCTCGGTCAGCGTCTTAGGGATTTTTATGGCTGGATGGGGATCGAATAACAAGTATTCTCTGCTGGGCGGAATGCGTTCGGCGGCCCAGATCATCAGCTACGAAGTCCCGCTTTTGTTATCGGTGGTGGTGGTCATTATGGAAGCAGGGACTTTGTCGATGCAGGGGATCATCCACGCCCAAGAACATGGTTGGTTCATTTTAAAGCCGAATTTGGCAATCGCGTTTGTGATTTATTTCATTTCGTCAACAGCTGAAGTCAATCGCGTGCCGTTTGATATTCCCGAAGCGGAATCGGAGTTGGGGGCTGGGTACCATACTGAGTATACTGGGATGAAATTCGCCATGTTTTTCGTGGCTGAGTACACGAATCTTTTCATTGTCTCGGCGGTCGCGGCAACGTTATTTTTAGGTGGTTGGCAAGGTCCGTTTTTGCCTTCGGCTTTTTGGTTTCTTTTAAAGTCTTACGGGATTATTTTCTTATCGATGTGGGTCCGTTGGACGCTGCCACGCGTTCGCATGGATCAAATGATGGGTTTCGCTTGGAAGTTTTTGACACCCGTTGCACTTTTGAATTTATTGATCAGCGGCTGGTTGATGTTGAGGTAAACAATGGAAAAAATATTTCGAAAGATTAAAAACGCGTATTTAGGGATGATCAGCCTGTTCATCGGGATGCGGGTGACCATTAAAAATTATTTTGCTCCGTCGGTGACACTTGAGTATCCGATCAAAAAGAAAAAGATGGCGCCGAATTTTAGGGGCATGGTGGACCTGAAACCAGAGGCCTGCGTCATTTGCTATCAGTGCATCAAGATCTGTCCGGTTGCGGCCCTTGATTTGACGCATAAGCAAATGGTTGCCGACGGTAAAAAGAAGAATGAAATTACTAAGTTCACTTATAACGCCGAGTTGTGCTGCTTCTGCGGACTGTGCGACGAGATTTGTCCGACCGACGCGATTTTTATGAATAAGATGTATGAAGTTTCGGTTTATGACCATAACCAGGTCATGAATATTGATTTGATGAATGAGAACAAATACAAACATGTGGACGCGAATTACAGTTTGGCCGCGGAAATTAAAATCAACGATTTGAATACCGTGGGAATCATTCAAAAACCTCCGGTTGCTCCCGTGGCAGCTGTTGCTGCTGCTCCGGCAGGGCCGGCAGCGGTCAGTCCAACGCCGACTCCTGAGGCGCCCAAACCAACATCAACAAATAAAGAAACTGCTTAACCTGTGGCTGAGATAACTTTTTTCTTCATAGCATTGTGTGTCTGCGCATTCGCGTTGCTATCCGTCCTTTCCCGCGATGTCTTCCATTGCGCTGTCTGGCTGGCGCTGACCCTTCTGAGTGTTGCCGGCGTCTATTTTTATCTGGACGCGGAATTTCTAGGCGTTGTGCAGGTGCTCGTCTACGTCGGAGGTATCATCACGTTATTTGTCTTTGCGATAAAACTCACGGCCAAGATCGGAGATAAAACCATTGTGCAGGTCAATGAGCAGACCTTGGCGGCGGTCATCGTTACGGCTGTTCTTTTTTATCTGCTTTTTAAGGTCATCGCTGTTCATCCTTGGGTGTCGGGAAGCGCGGCGGTGGTTTCTTTGAAAGACATTGGCAATTCATTGCTGACGGGTTATGCATTGCCCTTTGAGTTCATTTCACTGATCCTTTTAGCCGCAATGGTCGGTGCCATTGTCATTGGGAAGGTCAAAAAATGCTTCCATTGGATTATTTTGTTGTGTTGGGCGCGATTTTATTCTGTATCGGGATCTTTGGCGTTCTCACGCGCCGCAATGTGATTGGCGTTCTCATTTCCATCGAGCTCATTCTCAACGCTGCCAATATCAATTTGGTCGCGTTCAATCGATATTTGGGAACTCCCGATGGGTTGGGACAAATTTTCGCGATTTTTGTGATCGCCATTGCCGCCATTGCCAGTGTGGTCGGCCTGGTGTTGATCATCGCGATTTATCGCAATGGGAAATCGGTTTTCTTGGATCATTTTAATTTGATGAAATGGTAAAAATCGCCCACTTCATTCCTCTATTTCCATTTTTGGCCTTTGTCGTCAATATTTTATTTGGGCGACGGCTCAAGGGTGCCAGTGCCTGGGTCTCGGTCTTGGCGTCGGGTGTCTCGCTGGCACTATCTGTTGTTGTCTACCAAGGATTGCTCGCTGGACAAGGCTCTTATGATTTTGGGAAATGGTTGACCATCAATGGCCTGCCGATCCATTTTGGCGTGAGTGTGGATTCATTAAGTGTGATGATGCTTTTGGTGGTGACCATTGTTGGCACGCTCATTCAAATTTATTCGATCGGGTATATGCACGGCGATCCGCGGTATAGTCGGTATTTTGCCTACATTTCGTTTTTCATGGCCTCGATGCTGGGGCTGGTGCTTGCTGATAACTTTTTGATGGTTTACATTTTTTGGGAGGGCGTGGGGCTGTGTTCGTATTTGCTGATCGCGTTTTGGTTTGAGCGACCAGCCGCGGCCAAGGCAGGTATGAAGGCGTTTATCACGACGAGAATTGGCGATACCGGGTTTTTGTTGGGGATATTCCTTCTCTTTATTGCTA
>JAHFFS010000037.1 GCA_023247815.1 Candidatus Omnitrophota bacterium | reverse complement strand
GATGGGTGTGACATTTTGTTTCTTAAGCAGT
The DNA here is from genome assembly GCA_023247815.1 of Candidatus Omnitrophota bacterium. GTDB lineage: Bacteria > Omnitrophota > Gorgyraeia > Zapsychrales > JANLHA01 > JAHFFS01. The sequence goes on along the minus strand of JAHFFS010000037.1, from coordinate 9,724 downwards.
TCATGAACATGCGCCATCACCATCTCGATCCCTTTCAAAAAAGCGTCGTAATCCTGATGCTTATTGCTCGCGGCTTGAACCGAACGTTCAAGATCGTCGAGGATAGACAGAAATTCGATCATCAACTCTTCATTGGCGTATTTGACAAATTCCATTTTCTCGCGTTCAGTCCGTTTACGGGCGTTATCAAACTCAGCGTGGACCCGAACATATTTGTCTTTATGATCCTTGAGCTCCTGAAGCAATTTCAGGTATTCCGACTCTTTGAGCTCGACGATCTTTTCCTGATCGTTTTCTGATTCTATTGGTTTTTGCTCGTCTTGTTGAGTCATCTTCATCTCTCCACGCTAGCATCCCATGGATGTTTCAAGTCTCCTGTCGCAGGTCTCAAGTAACCTGAGACCTGTCACTTGAGACTTGTTACTTTCCAGGAACATCCTTAAAACTCTCCCGCAAAAGATCGGAAAAATAATCCAAGGCCGAAACAACCCGCTGATAATTCATCCGGGTGGGGCCCAAGACCGCAATGCGCCCCGTCGGACCATTGGGGATTTCATAACGCGATACCGCCAAAGAACATTGGTCCATCTGCTGACAGGCCATCTCGTGTCCGATATAAATTTTAAACCGCTCCTGGATGTCCTGATTGATGATCTCTAAAATCCGTTCCTTTTCTTCGAGCGCCTGCAGGATATCGCTGATCCGGGAAACATCCTGCGGATCCACGTATTCGACGATATGCCCGGTCCCTTTGTAATAAATCCGGTCTTCCCGTCCGTCAATCGAGACAATGCTCGTGTACTGGGTAAAATCAGAGATGGCCTCTGACGTTTTATCCAATAAATATTCCAGATCCCGCACCTGCTTTTGATACTCGGTCTTGATCCGTTCCTTTTCTTCGGCCAAAAGCTGGATCTCGTTCATCAGATGGTCCACATAATAGCGGTAACCATCCTGGGTCGGGATGCGGCCGGCCGAGGTGTGCGGATGGGTCAATTGGCCTTCTTTTTCCAGATCCGCCAAGATGTTGCGGATCGTTGCCGAACTGAAATCCAAATGGTACTTATCGGCAATGAATCCAGAACTGACCGGATTGACCGTGGTGATATACTCACTGACCACGATCCTTAAGACCAAATCTTTGCGCAGTTTGTATTCGGAATCTTTTAAAGTCATCCTCACCCCCGCATTTTGAAGTTGAAAGTCTTAAGTCCCACGTCTTAAGTAATTTTTGCTTGAGACTTGTAACTTGCGACTTGCCTCTTTTTTTGGTTACCACGTTTAAATGATAACGATGTATCTATAAGGGAACGAATGAGTTAATGTTTGCCAAAAATTTAGCACTCAAGCACGTTGATTGCTAAAATAGTATAACAAAAACCTGCTCATGTCAATAAAGAATTTTTTGTGCACATTATAATTTTTTGAGCAATTTTTGAAATTCAGAGAGGATTTGAGGAAGCTGAGCGAACAGCTCATCGGCAAATTTTTCACTATAAGAATGCACAATTTGATTACGCCAATCCGTCATGTTCAGCCATATGTCGTTATAATCAATCAACTTTTGCTGATAAGCCGCCTTGATGCAATCCTTAGGAGCGGTACAATCCACCCCCTTCTTTTCCTGCAAAAAGGCCCGCGCCGCCTTCCAGGCCAAGTCATAGGTGAACTCAAAACGTTTTAACGCCGCGTCGCGGATGATGACTGATTTTTCGGCCCTCAGGACCTCATCCAACCGTTCAACCGCAGTTGCGAACTGTCCTTTCAAACTTTCAAATTTGGTCATTTTTCCTTCTGTGTTGCGCTTCGTTTTTGAACTGGGGACCTCTTCATTCCCGGCCGATGGATATCTTCGATATTTTTTAAGGCCACTTGACGAAAAGCGTCGGAGGCCTTCTGAAAATCAACCAAATCAAACTTATAAAGTGTTGGCAGCTTATTGATCTCTTCTTTCAAGGCGAAAAAAGTCTTATCTTCGATGGGGCCGGTTCCCTCAATACCGATATCAATATCAGACCGTTCTGATCCCTGACCATTGATTCGTGAGCCAAAAAAAAACAAATGATACCGGTCGATATCTAGATATTTCCTCGCTATTTCCAAAATTTGTTGTTTTAATTTCGCAACGGGGTAATGTTCTAATTTCATCTTAAAAAATTATGGCATAATCCATTGAATAATCAAGGGCTTTCACGCCCTAGTTGGGAAAGCTGATCTGACGGCAAGAACGTTTGCAAAGAAATCCCCAAATACGCCGGCAGGCTGGGGATGGGGACGGCGTTTATGATGATGGGGGTGAAGCCTTCAAAACCAGGCGAAAGGGTTTGAGAGTTGGGAGCAAAACGGATCGCGGCTTCATCGCCGCTGAATTTGATATTCATCCATTTCTGGCTGAGATCAATACCCCCCACTTCATTTTCTGATGAAAACATAAAGACGTCATGCTTGCTCTCTTCGCCAGAAGCGCCGGGCGAAGAAGCCGGGGAAGGTTCTGGGGTAGGAGCAGCGGCAACATCCAAAGAAGGGGCTGACGCTAAAACAATGTCTATTAAATCCACCTTATCTTGCGGTGCCATATTTTTTAAAACTTGTTCAGAAAACCGCGGGAAAGGTTCCGTTGGGTAGGACTTTTGCGGATCCGCTGAATCATCGCGTTCCCAGCGCTGATAAACAGCCGGTTTGGCCCGCCCGCTTTTCAAATAATCATAAAACTCTTCTTCCGTCAAAGAGAGCAGAACATACTCATTTTTGACCAGATTGATAAATTCAATCTCAAACCGTCCGGTTTCGGTAAATCCAGTACGCGTGGCTTTGAGATGAATCTTTCCTTCACTGACTTCTTTTGATTCAAAAAATTTTCCTGGTTTCAATTCATCAAAATGATCTAGGAGCTTTTGACGGATATCCGTTTGTTGATACGCTTTATCCAAAGCGATCTTCTTTAAATCCATCTGCCGAGTTGAAAAAACCTCACCGGTATGCTGCAAATCAAACTCCAGATTAATTTCTTTTTCCACCCCAGAATAAAAATCATTCCCGTCATATAATAAATAATCTCTCAACCGCTGACCTATGGGTTTCCAATCAGGTGTTTTCATATTCTGGTCGTCGAGTAAGGCCAAATAGGAATCAGCTATCCTTTCTCCCATATAGTTGAGAAAGGGCGAACGCGGATTCAAAAAACTGCGAAAAGGAGTTACTTTACCAGCTGCTTTATCACGCGAACGGTGCCTTTCCCGCATCACCCGCGTGGTTAAAGCGCGCGCGATCAATTGTTGCTGCGGCAAATTTTTAAATTCCTGTTTGATCAATACTTCAAAAAGCCGCCCCTCTTTTTCTGTCAGAACAACGTCCTTACCCACTAAATAGGGATGAAAGACCATTTTGGCATAAATTCGATAGTATAAATGAATGCTCTCTTTCACTTCTTGTTTCTCCTCTCGACTCATCGTCTGATAACCGGGAATCTTCTCAAGATTTCCATCAAGAATCGAATATTCGATTTGAGAAAATTTGCTACGACGATAATCTTTAACATAGTGGGGTGACGCTTTATCCTGCCTTTCTTTAAGCGGGTCCTTTCCCACTAAAATCGGATTCGGCTCATCCAGCTTGATCTTTTTTAAAGGATCTTGTTCCATCCCAAAAAGATTGGATAATACCGATGCCGTAAGCGCATTTCGCGTCACGGCTCTTGCTTTTTGCGAATCTTCCTCCGTCACTGGGTGCCCACCAAAGACTTTCCTCAAATTGCTGGAGATTTCATTGGCCACTTTTGTTTTTCTCCAGCGGTTATGCCAGTATTGAATTCTTTCTCGGATCGGATCAGACACTTGATGCCAAACAGCCAAACAATCGGATTGGACATTTTCTTTCATCAACGCGATGCTATTCAGGACAATTGATCGACCATGAACCCGCATGACCTGGTCCACTTCTTGAGGAGTCAACACCAACACTTCCGCCAAATCGTCTAAGACCGGTTGCACCGTATGCATTTGCGTCGGGAACAACCAAATGGCCGTGGTCACGGCCTTGATCAAATTAGAAAAATCTTTACTGCCCGCGAATCTTCGACTCCCCACAATAGAAAGCAATTCCTTCATTTCACTTTCAATATTCATCCCCTTCTTAAACATCGCTTCCATATCGACAAGAACATCCGCGCGACCATCATCCAAACGCGTTTTAACATCCTCCCGCTCTTCATCCGTCAATTGCTGTGAATTGATATGAATAGCCGCAATGCCTGCAAAAATCAAATCGGCATCGTGCAATAAAATCCCATTCAAGATTTGCTTTGCCCCTGCTCTTTGTTCTGGATTCAGTCTGCCGATCAAACCAAAATCGATTAAAGATGCGGTTCTTCCCAGCAAAATATTTTCGGTATGAAGGTCCGCGTGGAACCGGCCGTCTTCGAGAATCAGGTGTAAAAGCAGCTTCCTCGTTTGACGCAAGATCTCAGATGAATTTGCGGCCAGGTCTACCGCGATCAATTCGGCCTCTTCTGGAGAATTCCCTCTCTCGACTAACTCATTTTTAATCAAATCCTTTCTCGAAATCCATCCCTTCAAAGAATCGCGTGTTAAAAAATTCTTATTGTGGATCCAACCTCGGAATCCTACCGGAGCAAAGAGCAGGTCAGCGCCGACCCCTTGCTCCATTGATCCAATCATCACCGTGACCTTGTCCCCCACAATGACCCTCGGGGTTTTAAAACCCAACGTCGTCTGAGACTTATATTTTCCAATCCCGTCGGCAACCTCACCGGTATTTTGCACCTCGTTAATAAGATTGCTTTCGATGGCGATCCATTCATCGATATCATTGGCCAGATATTCCACATCATAATGCCTTTTTTCTTTTAAATATTGGAAGACCTTTCGCAGGACCTCGATATCGCCATCAATCATTCGATTGATTTTCGGTTTGATCACCTTGATCACCACATGTTCCCACACGCCGTTCACCCGGATCCACCCTTCATGAACCTGCCCCATCGAGGCTGTTCCTAAACGTCTGCCGATTTTAATATCCTCCATTTTAAACCCCGCGTTGAGCAGCACTTGTAAAACCGCTAATTTATTGATCCGCGGGGCGTTCTTTTTCGCCGTCCCCAAATCGCGCCTTAAGGAATCATTGGGAAGCCAATTTTTTTGTTCCGATAGGACTTGACTGATTTTATCTCCCACCGGCCCCATGGCTGATAAGAGGGCCGCCATTTTCTTACCATCACTCATCGTATCGAGCTCCTGATGCCGTCGTAATAGACTGAGGACCAAAGATGTACGTCGAGCGGGATGATAGCCTTTGATAATGATGGGAAAAAGCTCTTTCACCAATTGATAATTCTCCGCTGACAATTGGCTTTGCCGTCCTTTCTTCCCCGCTTCCGATGGATCAGAAAAAAATGTTTCAAACAACCGTCCCACCAGATCGTCCATGAGTTCCTCATCCTGTTCGGACTGCGGCGAAAACAAACCATTTTCTCCTAGAAACATGTTTTCCAGGATTTTAACCCGATAACTTTCCGGCATGGCCTCGATATGCTGGGGCAATTCGTCAAAATTGATGTTCAACCGGTCTTTCAACTGAACAATAAAACGCGGTTTCGCGTTGGACTTAGGGTCCAGCACCCAAAATAGGATCTCAACACGACTCTCCCGGGAAGCTAAGGAAAGAATCGCTTCAATCACCTGCTGGGCAAAATTGGCGTTGGTCAATTCTTCATCGTACTGCAAATTTTGAAACGAAGAAAACAACTTCCGGACCTGGCTGATTTCCGTGTCCTTGATTTTTTTCTCGTCGGGAATGACGTGATGATTCAATAGCTCATGTAAATGCTCGTCACGCAGTTCACTGGCAAATGGAAAAAAATCAGTAATCGCCCTCAATTCATCCTGAAAACTGGCGTCTGGATAATTTTGCCGATAAATTTTCATCGCGGTCTCTCCCATGCGCAACTGCCGCTGCGGATCGGCCATACACTTGATCGTTAATCGATAAAATTCGATAATTTCCTTTGCCCGCTCTGGTGTCATGCGAAAATTTTCCGTCTTGACCCGATCCCATTGCAATGGTGTTAAGAGCCCCATGGTCTCAAAAGCGCTGTATTCATTGTCTAGTCGACCTTTTTGACGTTGCTTGTTGATATAAGTCTGCTCAATCAGACTCAAATCCACTTCCGGAACCAAGGCCCGTTCCCAGCGGTCAATGAAACCATCCCGAAAAAGCGAGGCCTTAGGAAAAAATTGAAAAAGCAATTTGAGCCTTTTTTGAAGGACAAGTTTTGACTTCAACAATTTTGACACTTGCGCGTCATACTCTTTAAAAACCCTGGCTTTGTTCCCAATGATATCAACGGCCTGCATCAAGGCTTCGATGTACGTCCTTTCTTCCGTGGACGGCTCTAGGGCATTTTCTTTGGCACTAGGAAGTTGAACATCCCGCATCAACTCGGAATAATACAAAAAGGCCCTTAACCCAATGGGATGTTTCGCGATCTCGGCAAAAAAGGCGTCGGCATCTCGATATTTTCCGATAAAGCCGTCATTAGCCAACTCTTTAAAAAAGGCCATGCATCGCTTGCTAATCGCGGCTGACCTTTGTTGTAATTGAAGAACGGAAACCGCTGATTCACTCACTTCCTCATCACTCAATTCCTTCGTTTTGATACTGATACCGAAATCAAAAATTTCTTCTCCGGTATTAGAATTCCTTGACAACCGAACATCATATTCTGCGGCGATAAAATTCTCAAAATTATCTTCATTGAACTCTTCCTGATGAAGACCAAACTTAGCTAATAGCCGATAGAGAATGATCACGTCGATCATCTTCTGCGCGTTTGTTTCCGGCAATTCTTGTTGCAATCGCCCTTTTTTAATAGTCAGGTCTTTCCTAACTTGGCTTTGCTCTTTGGCCAATTTCTGCAATTGGCCAAGATCTAAAGCAAACAACAGGCGAAACAACCGTTGTTCTAAAGGATGTTCCGGCGCCCGCAAGAAACCAAGTGGAGCTTCCAGAGAAGAAACCTTTATGCTTGACCGCCCGTTTTTACCTTTACAGTCATTTCTCATTTTCTCCTGCGTCACCCCGGACAATTGGCCGCGCATCAGGTCATCGTTATTGCTGGTCGTTACTTGCTTCACGTGTTCAAAGTTGAGCGCTGATACCCGTGCTACCTGTCGCAAAATAGCAAAGGCTTCTTCGGACGTAAGAAATTGTTTACTCAATTCCGCCAATTCTTTATCGGTCAATTGAACAAATTCCTCTTCGCTCTTTCCCTGATTAAGAAAACTTGTTTTCATGTCTAATAAAACCACTTTTAGTCGCAGCAACGTATAAGTCAAAATAACGTTTTGATCAATCACCGCCAATGACCGCGGTTTATGGTCAAATAGCCATTCGAATGTTGCGATATCACCGTTAAGATCTTTCATATTTTGATAATCAATAGCGCTAATCTCCTTTCTTGAAAATATTCCCGCGTAATAATGCAAGAGCGCGTACGCGTCCGATGGAAACAAAAGATGCTGACTTTCAGCGCTGTCCGTCGTTGTATATTCATCAAACAACAATTGTTTCATTTGGGTCAAAGTGGGATGAAACGAACCTCCTCCCGCATTAATATTTTCTATGAGATTATGCAATACCCTATTTCTGAAAAATACCGAATAACGACTTAACTCTTCACGGATAAATTTCAGCTTAGCCGACCAGGCGATGTCTTTACCAAGAGGCTGTCGCCTAACATCCGCGCGCTCATTCAAGGGTTTTCTAGCTTCAATAGCTAGCAAGCCTTTCAATAAACGCGTCTTGGCCAAGTTAACCATATCTTGTCTTTCAATATATTCATGGGGCAACACGTCTGTCTCTTCATTTTTCTCTAACACACTTTGTATGAGTTTCCGGCCGGCGATCAGACTGTTCGCTGACAACTCTTGCTCAAAAATACTGGAAAAAATTTCATCAGCCTCCTCAGGAATCCTAAAACGCAAATAATTCAAGAACTGCCTTTGAACCGCCCGCTGCCTCTCTATACGCTGATCACCGCCGGATTCTGGAAGCCCCTGTTGCGAAAAATTGAAATCGGTTTCATAATGAATATCTCCTGTCCTTAATTGATCCGTTCCTTCGTAGCCATTTTCCTTTATTGCGGTCCCTGATAAATAAAGAGCTAACCATTGTTTGATTTTGTTCGAGCTGAGATAATAGAGTTTGTTGTTGTCCCCGGAATGATCAGCATCATCGGGCGCCACCCTCAATACCGCCTGAAAGATCGCCTCCCTAAACTCCGTTGGATATCTATCATAGTGGATTAAGCTTTTCCAATCATCAATATCCAGGTAAAAATAGTAGTGTTGGTCGAATAAATCAGTAATTTTGCCCTTTTCTAAAATGAACGATATCATCACCGCTTCAAACAACCGTTTCCGTTCGGCTGGAGTACCAACGGGGAGTAGGCGAATATCCTTTTCATAAAAGTCAGAATCCGCTCGTTCTAAAAATATTTTCCCTGGATCAATGTTCTTCAAATCGATCCCTAAACGAGCGACCACCTGCGAAACCGAGGCGCCTTGAGCGGTCTTCATATAATCTTTGGCATCCATTTCCTCGTTCAAATCCTTTTTACCATAGTTCCGATAGAATGAAAAAGGACGCTTGAGCAGTTCTTCCATGGCACTCATGTCCCCTCGACCGACCGAAGCAACAACTGCTTGATAATCGCTCTTTTGTGCTGGTTCCGATTGGATATAGTCATCAAAGACTTTCTCGTCATAAAACCGATTCTTAAATTGCGCGATCGTCTGATCATAGATCTTGGCAATCAAATCTAATAGGTGGAGTCGTCGTTCGAGGTTCATATCCGCGGCTTGGATCCGCTTTCTGATCGCGATGACCTGCTGATTAAAATTTTTCAAAAATTCTTTATCATCGACACTCTTATTAAATTGCGACTTTAACCTATTTAAAAAATCTGGCTCTACGTTAGGCAGCCCGTTATCATTTTGCGTCAAGAACTGCGTCAACAAACCCTCATTGTTGGCCATTGACAAATGCCCTGGCAGCTTTTGTTCCGGCTTTTGCTCCCAATCGGTCACAACTTCCGACATCAAATCCAAAACACTGTTCAAATACAAATGCTTCGCGAATTTTTTCTTGGCCTCAGCCTCTTGGGCCAATGCCTTTGCCGCCACCCGGGTCTGCCGATAGCGCGCGATCTTAATGAGCTCCAAGACCTCGTCGATGGTTTGCGCCTCAGAGAACTGACGGATCAAATCCTGTTCGGATCGGATATCCTGGGCTTTCGCGCCCAAATGCCGATGATACCATTGGCCGTATCGATCGGCCATTTTTTCACCAGGAGAACTTTGCAGCGCCTGGTCCTGATCATCGGTTTGATAAGGACGAGTGATCAACACATTGGACTCTTTGTCTAAAAACTTTTCAATATGATTGATCCGTTGTTTGGGATGAGGGTGCGATTCGAAAGCATATTCCGCGGTGACCGCTTTGGTCGTTCGTTTTAAAAATTCTAGACCTGTCTTAACAGCATCGATATTGTATCCAGCCAAACCAGCCAAGATCAAAGCCCCTTGATCGGCGTTGAATTCCGCCTGCCTTTTCAAATCAAGGATTTCATTCAAAAGAGCCTTTTTTTCTTGTAAATCTTGTATGGTAAGCCCTACGTAAGCCGTTCCTTGCATAACATGGGTCATTT
>JAHFFS010000189.1 GCA_023247815.1 Candidatus Omnitrophota bacterium | reverse complement strand
CGTCAGCCGCCGTCAAGAAATGCAAGGAAACGGTCATCGGGTTCAGCCCCGCGATGTCGTCCCAGCGCAACCGGCTTCAGGAACTCCTCAATAAAAAATTGTATCATCATTTTAAGGTGGAGCGAATGACGTCCAAGGCGAGCCGGATCATCAATGATCTCTTCGGGGTTTATAAAAAGAACCCCAGTCAGCTGCCTTACTCGGTTTACGACCGCAGCAAGAAATACGACGAGAAATCCAAATACGAAATCGTTTGTAATTACATCGCGTCAATGACAGACAGGTTCGCTTTAGATGAGCACAAAAGATTCTTCGATCCTTACGAAAAAGTATAGGCTGGTCCTATCGGCCGTTCACATGGTTTATCGGTTGGTCAACTCGACGTACAATGTGAGAGAGTTGTCCTTGCGTTTGGCCCGCCTGCTATGCCAGTTCATCCACGCGTCCTCCGCCAGCATCTTCATCATCGATCCGGAAAAGAAAAAAGTCGTTTTGATCTCCCAGTTTGACAACAAGATCAACCGGGTCTTCGATAAAAAGAAGGACCTGGAGCACATTTCAAGGCAAGAAAGATTGGTCGTTGGCGGCAAATTGGTCTTTGAGAAAAATTGCATCGGCATTCCTTTGGTGACCGAAGACATTATCGGGGCGATCTTCATTCGCCGCAAGGCCGGGGAGAAATCCTTCAACGAATTTGACCAGGAACTGTTGTCCGTTTTTGCCGAGCAGGCGGTCACGGCTATCAAGAATCTGCAGCTTTATGAGAATCAGCAAAAGGTGATCTTGGGGAGCATCAAATTTATCGGCAAGATGCTCGAGAAGCAAAAACATTTGCCCTCGTTACACACGCCGGTTTATTCCAAAGTGGTCAAATGCCTGGCCGAGAAATTAAAAATGAGCCAGAGCGCCATTGAATCGTTACAATACGCCAGCATCCTGCATAATGCCGGAGCGATCGATGTCCCTTATGAGATCCTTTCCAAGACCAGCCAGTTGACGCCCGAAGAATTCAAGGTCATCCGCAATCACCCGACGAATAATGTTGAGTTGATCAAACCGGTCGAATTTTTGAAGCCGGTGTTACCTATCATTTTGTATCACCACGAAAAATATGATGGGACAGGCTATCCGTCCGGCCTAAGAAAAGAGCAAATTCCTCTCGGGGCGCGGGTGATGGCGGTCGTTGATGCCTTTGAGGCGATGATCCGCCCGCGGCCCTATAAACGGACGTTGTCCATCAATGATGCCATCGAGGAATTGAAGAGCAATAGCGGCACACAGTTCGACCCGCGCGTCATCCAGGCGTTTTGCGATCTGGCCGAGAAAAAAATCTTTAGAAAATACTTGAGTTTGATCAAAGGTTAGCGAATAATAATAAACAATATGAATTTTAATTATAAACAATCCCAGTTTGAATTGTTCCCCGGTGCCCCGGGAAGCTCCAGCGAAGTCGACAAACCGCGCTATCTGTTCGCCAACCTGACCCTTTCCATGGAAAATATGATCGTCATGGGAATACTGCTTATGATGCTTTTGGTCTTTTCATTTTCTTTGGGCATTGAAAGGGGAAAGAAGGTCGCCAGGATCAATTGGGCTCCGGTCATTGTTCCCAAAGAGAATAAAATGACGGTGGATCTTAAAAATGCTGTCGTAACCAAACCATTATCATCATCAGCTGTCACCTCTGGCATCCCCGCCGTCACGAGCGGCGTTCCTCAAATCAAAATGAATCCTCAAAGCCCCTTGATCAACCAATCGGCCCCGGCAAATTCCCCACTTGAAGAATCGAATAAAAAACCGTATACTATACAAGTTGCTTCTTTCAAAAATGAAGGGTTTGCCCGCAAAGAAGCCCAGGATCTGGAAAAGAAGGGCCAGGTGAGCCTGGTCTTAGGTAAGGGGCAGCATTTTATCGTCTGTGTGGGAAAGTTCGTCAGTGAAAACGAAGCGAAAATTTTTTCCGGCAGATTAAAAAAACAATATAAAGATTTGCTAGTCAGGAGATTGTAGAACATGTCTATTCACCCTTCACTCAAAATGGACGCGGCCGGCGTAACACAACGCTCGGTCCTCTCTCGAATCGAACGGATCAAGGACTTGATGAAAAAAGGTCTTTGGTCGCAAGAGCACGCCGTCACAGGTCTGCCGAAATCAAAGATCATCCGGATCAAGGCCAAGAAAGCGGTCAAAGCCAAAGTTGAAGAAGGCGCTGCTGGCGCACCTGGCGCCACTGGAGCCGCTGCCGCACCTGCTGCTGCCGCCAAGAAACCGGAAGCCGCCGCCAAAAAGCCCGAAGCCGCAGGTAAAGATAAGAAATAACTAGTCCCGCATTTCAAATTCTCGTCTAATCAGGGTAGAAAGATTGAATTTAACGCAGATAATCGCGGATTACACGCAGATTTACGCGGATTATCAAGGTAGAAATCCGCGACCATCCGCGTTAGATTCGCGAAAATCCGCGTTAAAGGTTCATTTGCCCAAGCATCTCATGTTCCAAAGATTATTTATTCTGCAATTGGGAATAGCCCTGTGCTGTTCTCCCGCGCAAGCTGCCGCTCAATTTCCTTTCCTCGGTGAAATCACTCAGGACAATGTCAATGTCCGCGCCGGCCAGAATGTTAACTTCGAAAAATTATTGCTTTTGAAAAAAGGCCAGCCGGTCTCGGTCGTTGAGAAAAATTTTACCTGGTATAAGATCAAGCTGCCGGCTGAGGCCAAATGTTTTATCAGCAAGAAATATATCACCATCCATCAGCCCGGGGTGGGGGTTGTCACCGGCAACCGGGTCAATCTGCGCGCCGGGCCGGATTCCAACTTTACCTCGTTAGGTCAGGTGTCCAAAGATGATGTCGTTAAGATCGTTGGGGAAGTCAAGGATTGGTATCAGATCGAACCGGTTGAAGGGACGTACGGCTGGGTCGCCGAACAGTTTTTAGTTTATAAATCCCAGCAGATCCCGCCGGCAAAACCGGTCATGAAATTGTCTCAACTCACTGTTGAGCCGGTGAGTCAACCGGTGAGTCCGCCGGTCGT
>JAHFFS010000036.1 GCA_023247815.1 Candidatus Omnitrophota bacterium | reverse complement strand
CGGTCAGTATCGAATGTGTTGAAAACAACTTAAAGATCAACAAAGATGTTTCTCGCTTTGTTCTGCCATTGGGTGCCACGATCAACATGGACGGGACAGCGTTATATGAAGCGATCGCAGCCATTTTTGTGGCGAACCTGGCGGGTATTGAATTGAATTTAACTCAACAGCTGATCGTTTTTTTTACGGCCATGATCGCGTCGGTCGGCGCTCCCGGCATCCCCAGCGCCGGGATGGTCACCATGATGATGGTTTTAGAAGCCGTGGGCCTTCCCATTTCCGCAGTCGCGATCCTAATCCCCATCGATCGCTTGTTGGACACTTTTCGTACCGCCGTCAATGTTGAAGGAGATGCTATTGGCAGCTGCGTCGTTCATCATTTCACAAAATAACCATACCAACATTCCCTCCAAATTTCCTTTGCGCTCGACAAGGAGCATTTTATGAGGCATAATAGCGTCTGAATTTAGCAAATTGAAAAAATCCCTAAGGATCATAAATGGTTTATAAACCCCTTTTTGCAAAAGCGATTGTAAAGAACCAAGACCTCATTCATACTTGGCTTAAGCAACATGAGCTTTCCAAAGAACTCCCCCTTTACTCGTCGGTAGATATCCGGAATTCCGGATTCAAGATGGCAGTGGTCGACACCAATCTTTTTCCTGCTGGATTCAATAACCTTTGCGAGCATGGGATCGCGGACTCGGTCGGTTTAATGAAACAAGCCGTGCTCAAACGCGTTCCAAACTGTCAAAATATTCTTATCATTGCCGAGGAGCACACCCGAAACACCTGGTATTTGGAAAACATCCGAATCCTCGAAGAAATCATCCGTAAGGCCGAGTTTAATGTCAAAATCGCGACTTTTTTAACGATCCAACCAGGGTTCTGTGAAGATGTCAATCACGTGGTCTTAAAAACAGCAACGGGACAAGAGGTCAACATTTACTGTTTTAAAAATATCTTGAATAAATTTCAACAGAACCAAGAAAAATTTGACTTGATCATCATGAACAACGATCTCACGACCGGCATTCCAGATATTTTAAAAAATTCAAAAATTCCTATCTACCCTTCGCTCATGGCCGGATGGCATTCTCGTCTGAAATCACATCATTTTGATCATACCAAAGACGTTTTGAATGAATTGGGGAAACTCATCGATCTTGACCCTTGGCTGCTTTCCTGTCTGCACACGACGATTGCTGATGTCGATATCAATCAAGAAGATGATCGCGTTAAGATCCAGGATCTGGCCGCTGATTTATTAAAAAAAATCGTGAAAAAATATCAAGAACACGCGATTCAAGAAAAACCTTATCTGGTTTTGAAATCCGATTCCGGCACCTATGGGATGGGTGTCATGACCCTTGAGGACCCGGCAGAAATTCTTCATTTGAACCGTAAAGAAAAAAATAAGCTTCATATTGGAAAAGGATCTCAGGTGATTGATCGTTTTCTTTTGCAAGAAGGTGTCCCGACGATTTACACAGTTGAAACCCGGGTGAGTGAAGTTTGCATGTACCAAATCGAAAACCATTTGGTGGGCGGGTTCTTCCGTTTTCATGCTGAAAAGACCGATCGGGAAAATCTCAATTCAAAAGGAATGGGCTTTAAAAAAATCTGCCCCCGCATTGAAAAGTATGCTGATTGTGAAGTCCATCCTGACCTGAACACTTATAACATTTACAAAATATTGGCGCGGATTGCCGGCATTGCCGCGCATCGCGAAATTGTACAGCTCGAAAGGATCAACTGATGAAATTTTTATTTTTGATGGATCCTCTAGAAACAATCAAAATGGAAAAAGACACCTCTTTCATCCTCATGCTCGGGGCGCATAAAAGAAAACATCAAATCTTTTTCCTTCCAGAGGGCGGCATTCACAGCATTAACAATCGCTTCCAATTTTCGGTAACGTCGGTCAAACCACAGCTCAACAAGAAAACTCCTTTCCTAATAGGCGAACACCGTGTTTTAAACGATCGCGACATTGACGCTATTTTCATACGGACCGACCCTCCTTTTGCCGAGGAATATCTGCTGCACACCTGGCTTTTAGATCGACTGCCTCCTCACATTTTCTTGATCAACCGTCCTTCCGGCATAAGAACCGTCAACGAAAAAATCTGGGGAAGTCAGTTTCGAAATTTTATCCCCAAAACTTGTATCAGTCGTAGCAAAGAAATCCTTTTGAATTTCATCAGCAAACAAAAAGATGTCATTGCCAAACCCGTCAATGGTTTTGGTGGCCAATCGGTCTTTAGGGTTCGCCACGAAGATACGAATACAAATGTCATCCTTGAGACACTGACACAGTCATACAACAAAACAATCATTTTACAAGAGTACCTTGCGGACTCGAACAAGGGTGACAAACGGATCTTGCTGCTCAACGGCGAACCTTTAGGGGCTCTCCTACGTGTTCATGGTAAAGACGACCATCGGAACAATCTTTTTGCTGGTGGAAAAGCAAAAAAAACAAATATCACCAAAAAGGAACTGTTGATCATCGCGCATTTGAAACCCTTGTTACGAGAGCTTGGTCTTTTTTTTGTCGGGCTTGATTTTATCGGTGATCAATTGATTGAAGTCAATGTCACATCACCCACAGGAATGCAAGAGATGAACCGGTTGAATCATCTGCATTTGGAAGACCGGGTCATTGATTTTGTGGAAAAATGTGTTGAAGATTCAAAGGCCAAAGTTAAAATACAACATTGAGGAGAAATTCATGTCGCAACTGACACTTTTTTATATGCCCACCTGTCCCTATTGCCGAAAGGTCACGCATTACATGGAACAACATCACATCGAACTGCCGTTAAAAAACACCTTAGAAAACACCCAAAATCGTTTGGAATTGCAGAAGATCGGCGGGAAAACGCAAGTCCCTTGTCTGGTGATTGACGGCCGAGCGCTCTATGAATCCGATGACATCATTGAATGGCTTAAAAAAAATCTCGCGACTTCAACGAATTGAACGGCCCTATGACCACCGACGACGTTAAAAAAATCATCGAAAATAGCATCATTCATTCAACGGCGCATATCCTTGATCCAATGCATGATGGCCAGCATTTGCAGGCCCTTGTCATCAGTGATGCTTTCAAAGGCTTACCGCTCGTCAAACAGCACCAAATGGTAATGAAGCCTTTGAAGGAAGCCTTGAAAGAAAGCGTCCATGCCCTTGGGTTAAAAACATTTACCCTAGAACAATGGACTGTTAGCAAATCGCAATTTGGGTTCTAAAAATCATTTAACAATCGTCAATCATCAAAAGGAGAAATAAATATGGCAACTGCTAAAGATCGCATTGAACAAGATGTCAAAGGTAACAAGGTCATGTTGTACATGAAAGGAACTCCTGAAGCCCCACAATGCGGTTTCTCTGCTCAGGCCGTCAGCATTTTGAAATCATACAATGTGCCCTTTAAAGCGTTCAACGTGTTGTCTGATGAAGAAATTCGTTCCGCGATTAAAGAATTCGCGGATTGGCCGACGATCCCGCAACTTTATATCAAAGGTGAATTTGTTGGCGGATGCGACATCATGACCGAACTGCACCAAAACGGCGAATTAAAAAAACTTATTGGATAACTCCGCGTTTAAAGGCTCCTCCGGTCAATTTGACCTCCCTCGAAAAGTCCAATGAATGCTAATCGAGTAGGCTAGGAAAAGGGCATGCCGACACGGGTTGTAATGCCCGCTCTACAAAATTAAGACGACAAATCACCCTTCCTTCATAAAAAACTCTTGCGTGATGAGCAAAAATTGTGCTAGTATGTCAAATCTCAAAAACGCGTTATTAACCTGTTCTCACGTCAACAGTTACAAAGTTATGACTTCTAAAAAAAATCTAAAAGCAATGAATGGCGCTGAAGCACTGATCCGCTGTCTCGAAAATTTCGGGGTGGAGTACATCTTTGGCCTTTCTGGTGGTGCCGCAATCCCCATCTTTGACGCTTTGGTGGGTTCTAAAATCAAATTGATCTTGGTGCGTCATGAACAAGGTGCCACACACATGGCAGACGGCTATGCGCGTGTAACCGGCAAACCCGGCGTTGTTTTAGTGACAAGCGGGCCAGGTGCCACCAATACCGTTACCGGTATCCTCACGGCTTTAATGGACTCGGTACCGATAATTGTGCTGACAGGTCAGACCATTACACCTATGTTAGGCAAGGACGCTTTTCAAGAAGCCGATATTTCCGGCATCACCATGCCGATTGTGAAACATAGCTATCTGGTAAAAATCACCAATGATATCCCTCGGGTTACCAAAGAGGCGTTTTATATTTGCAATACTGGCCGGCCTGGACCGGTTTTGATTGATTTACCAAAAAATATCACCTCTGCCCCCTTCACCGGAGAAACCTTAGACCCTGCGATGGACCTGCCTGGGTATCATGTTCCTGGTAAAGGCAACTTGTCCGACATCAAAAAAATTGCAAAATTATTCAAAACCGCGAAAAAGCCGCTCTTGCTCGTCGGACACGGCGCTGTTCTCTCACGAGGCGCGGACAAAGCAGTTCGTATTTTTGCGGAAAAATTACACTGTCCAGTTACCAATACCCTACTCGGCAAAGGCGCCTTTCCAGAGACCCATCCCCTTTCCTTAGGAATGTTGGGAATGCATGGCACTGCTTATGCCAATAAAGCGATCATCAATTGCGATTTGATTTGCTCGATCGGCTCCCGCTGGGACGATCGGATCAATGGGAACAATGACGAATTTTGCATCGGCGCCAAAAAAATCCATATCGACGTCGATCCAGCGGAGATGGGAAAAATCGTGAAGCCGGACGCCAGCTGCATCGGCGATGCTTGCTTGATCGTCGAAGAATTGATCAAACACGTGGTCCCTTGTGACACCGCGGAATGGATCAAAGAACTGGACTTTTATAAAAAAGAATTCCCTTTGAAATATGAAAACACTAAAGGATTGACCGCCCAGCACGTCATTCGTGAATTGTTCAAAGTGACCAAAGGCAAGGCGATCGTAACGACCGACGTGGGACAACACCAAATGTGGGCCGCCCAATTTTACTTAAGCGATTTTGCCAAAGGCTGGTTGAGTTCCGGTGGGGCCGGGACCATGGGCTATGGTTTTCCCGCGGCGATCGGAGCTCAGTTTGGTTGCCCCAAAGATCTGGTTGTGGCGATCGTTGGTGACGGTGGTTTTCAAATGACGCTCTATGAACTTTCAACCGTGTTTGTGAACAAACTGCCTGTTAAGGTGGTCATCATTGACAACAAATATTTAGGGATGGTGCGTCAATGGCAGGAACTGTTTTTTGATAACCGTCTTTCTGGAGTGGATCTGGAAGGCAACCCGGATTTTGTAAAGCTCGCGGAAAGCTACCATATCAAAGGTTTTCATATCGATAAAGCGGAAAATGCCGCCAAGGTTTTAGAAGAAGCAATGAATTACAATGGTCCGGCGGTGATTCACGCGGAAGTGATCAAGGAAGACAACGTGTTCCCCATGATCCCGGCTGGAAAATCGGCGTATCATATGATCATCGAACCACCAAAAGTCAAATTGGAAAAACCAACGGGAAGCACCTAATGACGACTGAAACTAAAAAAAACATTCATACGGTGAGTCTACTGGTCGCCAATAAACCTGGTGTCCTGGTGCGGATCGCGTTGGTTTTTGCTCGACGGGGTTATAATATCGATTCTCTGGTGGTCTCTCCTGCTTTCAATCCCAGGTATTCGCGCATGACAGTCACGGCCCAGGGCGATCCAGAAACCTTGGAGCAGATCATCAAATCAACGAACAAATTGATTGATGTGATCCATGTCTTTGAACACACCCAGATCGATGCTGTTCATCGTGAATTGGCCCTGATTAAGGTGAAATACACCGCAGGAACTAAGTCAACAATTGAAAAAATCGTGAAGCGTTTTCGTGCGCATATCATAGACGACCATGAAAATATGTTTGTCATCGAACAGACCGGTATCACTGAAAAATTGGATGAACTTGAAGTGCACCTTAAAAAATATCATGTGATTGAAATGGTGAGAACCGGTAAGGTCGTGATGGCTAAAGGGCACGAGGAAACTTAAAGTCAATCTTTATCAATAATTCCGCAGGCTAAGATCTTCGGCATTTCTTTCGGTGGGAAAATCACTTCTGCAATTTCAATGGTTTGTTCGGTATGTTCAATCGATGTGATCAAACAGCGATTCGCATCGATTTGATCGTCATGAATCCCTAAATACTGCGCCAGTGCTGAGCGCAAAGCATCCCATTCCAAATAAAGAACGTACTGCCCCTCTTCATCTTTTAAATCAAGATCAGCAAGCGCTTGCGTGAATGGCAACTGGATGATTTCCTGAAGTTCTCGTCCCACACAATATTTTTTATATCCCGTTTCCGCGGTGATTTCACGACCGCAGGTGATCTTCGCGAAATCAAAAGCGATGAATCGCTCGTCAAGTGAAATGGTGATGGCTATACTGGAAGAACTATCGGAACAAGGCATTTATATTTCCCCTCTTCTGACCTCGCAGGTCAGAAATGTTTAACAGGTTAGATTCTAATCGAAAAGCGTATGGTTTGCAAGCAGGTAAAAATTAAGCCCTCTTAGAGGATAAAAGGGCTTTTCGGTGGGCGGGACTTTCTTAAAAATTTCTGTTTACCATTCCAAGGCGCCGCCGGTCTGATATTCAGTGACCCGCGTCTCAAAAAAATTCTTTTCCTTTTTCAAATCAATGACTTCACTCATCCAGGGAAACGGATTCCCAGCGCCATACTGCACCGGAAGTCGTAACCGTGAAAAGCGGCGATCAGCAATGTATTGGATGTATTCCTTAAGCAAATCTTGATTCAACCCTAAAATTCCATTGGGCAGACATTCATTGATATAATTCACTTCCAAATTGACACCATTTTTAATGAATTCCACAATCTGATTTTTAAACACGTCGGTCCATACCTGAGGATGTTCATCGATGATGGTATTGATCAAATCAATTCCAAAATTCATATGGACACTCTCATCTCTAAGGATGTATTGGATCTGTTCGCAAGATCCTGGAATACGATTCTGCCGGCCAAAACTCAAGATTGTTACAAAACCCGCGTAGAAAAAAATCCCTTCGGTGATCACGTAAAGACCAATGAGATTTTTTAACAAATTCTGGATCCCAACGTCGGTTTTGGTGTCCCATTGCGTGTCAAGGATGTTGCCGGTGCAACTCATTGCGTGTTCGTCTTTATCATAGATCGTGCGGATTTCCCGGTACATATTAAAAATTTCACCTTCATCCAAAGAAAGGGATTGCACGATATATTGGAATGCATGGATGTGAATGGCTTCATCAAAGGCCTGTCTTAAAAGATATTGACGGCATTCTGGATTATCAACGCATCGATAGACTGCTAAAACCAGGTTATTCCCAACCAAGGACTCTGCCGTCGAGAAAAATCCAAAAACGCGCTTAATCGCGTGCCGTTCTTCCTCGGTAAAGGCTTTCGGATCACGCCACTGTTCAATGTCGCGTTGCATGGAGACCTCGGTCGGCATCCAGTGGTTGGCACAGCCGTCGAGATAATAATTCCACGCCCAGCGATACTTGATAGGAACCAGTTGATTGCAATCAACCGTGCGGTCATTATTGAAAATGCGCTTGCGGTCAATTGTAACTCGATCATTGGTCATGCTTGTTGTTGAGCAATCCATGTTCAACTCCTCACCTGCTGAATTAACATTTAAAAATTTAAAATACCAACCTCTGGATTCTAGAAGGCGTGTTTACTGACAAGCCTCGCAATCTTCCTTGGGCTCGGCAATCGGTTCAGCACTCGCTGGTGTCGTAATTTCTTGGGTCACTTTACCGGAATCATCCCGATCCCGACGGCCAACAATATTACCAACATACTTTTGTTTGGTGATGTCCAAGGTGCTTTTTTCGATTCTGGTCGCCCCCATTGATCGCAGGTAATACGTAGTCTTTAAACCACGCTCCCAGCCCAATAGATACATATCGCTGACCTTTTGTCCGCTGGGTTTGGCTTGATAAAGATTGAGCGACTGGCCCATGTCGATCCATTTTTGACGTCGGCCAGCGGCTTCAATGAGCCATTCATATTCAATCTCAAAAGCGGTGGCATATTTCTGCTTGATGTGATCCGGGATGCGATCGATCTCTTGAACGCTCCCGTCAAAATACTTCAAATCATCCATCATTTCTTGGTCCCAGAGATTCAACTTTTTTAGATCATAGACGAGAAATTCATTAACAACCGTGAATTCCCCAGATAGATTGCTTTTCACAAAAATATTTTTAAAGACCGGCTCAATGGAAGAAGTGACACCGACAATATTGGCAATGGTTGCCGTCGGAGCAATCGCCATAACCAAACTGTTGCGCATGCCGTTCTTTTTGATCGATTCCCGGACCACAGTCCAATCCATGCGTGCCGAACGGTCGATCTGCAGATATCCTCCACGCTCTTGCTCAAGCAAGTCCAAACTGTCAATGGGAAGGATCCCGCGATCCCACTTTGAGCCCACGAATGTGGAATAAGACCCTCTTTCTCTCGACAATTCACTTGATGAAAAGATCGTGTAGAAAGAAATAGCTTCCATGCTGAAATCAGCAAAGGCCACGGCCTCTTGACTGGCATAATGCATATTTTGAATGTACAAGGCGTCTTGAAAGCCCATGATCCCCAGACCCACCGGACGATGCCGCAGGTTAGAAGTCTGTGCCTCGCTCGTCGGATAGTAGTTGATATCAATGACATTGTCCAACATGCGAACGGCGGTTCGTATGGTTCCTTTCAATTTTTCGGTATTCAAACCATCAGGTGTGGTATGAATCGCTAAATTGACCGAACCCAAATTGCAGACCGCGGTTTCTTCTTTAGAAGTGTTCAACAGGATTTCCGTGCAGAGGTTAGAGCTATGCACAACACCCACGTGATCCTGCGGTGAACGGATGTTCGAAGGATCTTTCCAAGTGATCCAAGGATGGCCCGTCTCAAAAAGCATGTTGAGCATCTTTCGCCATAGTTGAATGGCCGGCAGAACCTTGAATTGCTTGATGGTCCCTACCTTTGCCATTTCTTCATATTCTTCATACCGTTTTTCAAACTTTTGTCCATAGAGATGATGCAGATCCGGTGTTTCGCTGGGACTGAAGAGTGTCCAATCGGCATTGGTCTTGATTCGCTTCATAAAAAGATCCGGAATCCAATTGGCAGTATGCATATCATGCGTCCGCCGACGATCATCACCGGTATTTTTTCGCAACTCAAGAAATTCTTCAATATCCAAATGCCAAACTTCCAAATAAGCGCACATGGCGCCCTTGCGCTTTCCGCCTTGATTGACCGCGAGAGCCGTATCATTAGCAACTTTGAGAAAAGGAATGACTCCTTGGCTTTTTCCATTAGTCTTTTTGATGCGTGACCCCATGGCCCGGACATTGGTCCAATCATTGCCAAGTCCACCGCTCCATTTCGAAAGCATGGCATCATCCTGGATGCATTTGAAAATATGCTCCAAATCATCATCAACGGTTGTCAAGTAACAGGAAGAAAGTTGCGGATGAAGCGTTCCAGAATTGAACAGCGTAGGGGTCGAAGAAACAAAACGAAAGGTTGAAAGGACATTATAAAATTCGACGGCCCATTTATTTTTATCTTCGGCCTTTTCATTTTGCGCTAAGCCCATCGCGACCCGCATCCAAAAAATTTGCGGGATTTCGATACGCCGCCCAGCGTTATGAATGAAATAACGGTCATATAACGTTTGCAGACCCAGATAACGGAAAAGTAAATCCCGTCCCGGGACTAAATGCTGGGCGAGGAATTCCAAATCAAAATCTAACAATTTGGGATTCAACAACTCCAAATCAACAGCTTTTTTTAAATACTGTGGGAAATAGGCCGCAT
>JAHFFS010000035.1 GCA_023247815.1 Candidatus Omnitrophota bacterium | reverse complement strand
GGTTTAAAAATGACCGTATTACCAGCCAGCAACGCTGGCACAATATGACCGTTGGGAAGATGCCCAGGAAGATTGAACGGCCCAAAGACCGCGACCACACCATGCGGTTTGAAACGGGTATGTCGGCTGGATTCGGCAAGCGAAACACTGACAGTAGGACATCGTTCTTCATAAGCCCGTATAGAAATGGCGATCTTACTGGTCATGGCGCTGACTTCAGTCAGCGATTCCCATTTTGGTTTCCCAACCTCCTCGCTAATCAATGCCGCGAAGGCTTCTTTCTGTTTCTCCAAAAGTGCGGCAAATTTCTCCAGATATTTTTTTCTTTCCTCTAATCGCGAACCACTCCATCCTAAAAATGCCGCCCCCGCTGCTTTAACCGCACGATCAATGTCATCAGCCGCCGCTGCTTTCCCCTGCCAAATGCTTCTTTGCTCAGCCGGATTCAAGGATGTGAAAACCTTGCCCTTGCCAAACTGCCATTTGCCATTGATCAATAATTGACCGGTATGCATCATTTCAATTCCACGAAACAAATCTTGTCATTGATGGAAACACCCATTGCCGCGGCCACTTCCGTGGTCAATACCACTCCATCCTTAAGTTCTTTAAGGTTACCTGTACAAGAACAAAATTCTTGAAATCGCCCAACGCTGCTCAACAAAAACATCTTTGATTTGATGGGGCCGGTCACAATGTCTTTGATTTTCTTTGTCCTCGACTGTTTAACGACCCGAATGCGAGCGACCTTGGCTTTAAGCAGCGGCCCGGCTTCAAAAATATCAATCTCATCCATCAACTGAAATCCTTCCTGAAGAAGCATGTGCAAGGCCGGCTCGGTATGGGAATGCACCTTGCCGATGACAGCCTGTGCCGTGGCCGGAAGCAGCGGGATATATATCGGATGCTTAGGCATCAGCTCGTCGATAAACCTTTTATCACGCATCACCATCAAATCAGCTTTCTTAAAATCGACTTCAAAAAAATGTTTCCCCAGAGCCTCCCAAAATGGCGAACAACCCTGTTCATCAATGACACCTCTCAATTCCACAATCACTTCGTCCTCAAAACATGACGCGAATTGTTTCATAAATAAAAATCGGCTTAAAGAAAGCAATCGCCCGTTGCCGCTTTTTTGATATCGCGGCGAAAGGAACAAAGTCCCAACCTCACTCGGGCCATTATGATCAATTTTCAACTGCAAATATTGGATATTTTTTTTAACATTCAACAGTTTCGATTTGATTTTTTCGGTTTTCAATTCATAGGTATAAGAAGGCTCATACCCTCCCACCTTTGAAAACACCGCTGATGTCCCAACGACGCGCTTGGTTGACAAATCTTGCGCGACAAAAAGATAAGATTCCCGGCCCGGACGATCAGCCGTTGATTGAAAACTTTTGCAAGACTCTTTCACCCGTCGCTCCAAAACTTCCCGATCATAAGGCAAGGTGGTCAGACCCACCTCAGAAAGGGACGCGAGCTCATAAAGCTGGTCAAGATCGTTTTTTTTGATCGGCCGTAAGATCAACATGTTGGATTTTCCAACTTCATCCCCTTAACGGTTTGCAATAAACTTTTCTCAAGCAATTCACAAACGCGATCGATGTCCGAAAACGTTACGGCCCCTACGGGAATCAAAAAACGGATCCTTACCGGTTCATGGCCGGCCACGAAAGCCATGGCGCCATTTTGAAATAAAACTTTTAAAAATTCCTTTGCCGATTCCATTTTTCCGTCAAGGACCGTGACCGCGATCATCGCGCCAAAACCAAAGGGGCCGCGAACCCAGCAAGGATATTTTTTCGCCAACCCTTCCAATCGCGCGACAAAATGCTGATGGAATTTTTGGATCTTCCCCTGGCCCCCAAGATACCCTCCTCCAAGCAGCTCCTGAATAATCGTCTTCGCGGCATGGATCGACGAAGAACTCGCGGTAAAGGTCTGGCTGATAAATCCGGGTTGCGGCTTATACTCCTCTCGAAAAAGGGTGGCACACACCTGCAGCATCTTGCCGATCGTCACAACATCCACATACTTATCCAGGCCAAAATGCTGAAAAGCAAAGGCCTCACTGGTACGGCCAAAGGTCTGGATCTCATCGACGAGGATGGCCCGTTTATGATCTTTCAAAATCTTCATCAAGGTCACAAAAAATTCCCTTGATCCCGGATAATACCCACCTTCCCCCTGAATCAATTCAAACATCATCCCGGCGTGCTGGCGGGGGAATTTTTTAAGATGTTTCAAAAGGGCCGCTTTCGCGAGCCGAATGCTTTCTTGTGGTTTTGCCGGATCATAAAAAGGAACATAATCAACCGCGAGAACCTTAGGCAGTCCGGCGCGGTTGATGGCTTTATCCGTGATCTGCGCTGTCACCATACTGCGTCCGGCAAAGGCGCGTTGAAAGGCTAAAATACGTTTGGCTGGGGCATGCTTTTGAAAAACAATCTTAAGGCCATTCTCATTGGCCATAGCACCCGACGAGGTAAGGAAACAATGCTTTAACGCGGCCCCTTTGCAGCAGGCCGTCTTCACGATCAATTCCAATATTTCAACCGTTGCCGTTGATTGCTGAAGGTTTCCTTGGATGAGTGTATCTTCCAAAGCCGCGTCGATTGATGAGGAAAGCAGTTTGGGATGAGAATGCCCTAGATAGTAAACACCAATGCCGGTAATGAAATCATACTTAACACTGCCGTCTGCCAATTCCACCAGCGGCCCCTTGCCCAATCCGCTTGAAAGATAGGGATAATAAAGTTGCCCTCCCCGCAATTGGGAACATTTGGCAATCAATTGATCAAAATGCTTCTGCAAATGTTTGTGCGCCGGCCGCGGTTTCATTTTGGCCTGATGCTCTTTCAACGCCGCCAACAATAACCCTTTGGCCTGCTTGACCCGTCGATCACTCTGCAATTGCTGACCCAAAGTTTTTATCATATGCCGGATATTGTTAAATTTTTTTGATGGTCCCATCTGCCAATTTCATTAAAAATAAAGCGCTCAATTTCGCCCGTTCCACCAAACTGTCGATGTAAAGATATTCATTGGGGCTATGGGTCGCTCCCCCCTTGACTCCGAGGGTGTCAACATTGGGTAGACCAAACGACAACAAGCGGTTTCCGTCACAAACGCCACCGCTGGGCTGCCAATTGAGATTCAGGCCTAAGTCCTGACCGCACGACTGGAAAGACTTCAAGAGAGTCAACGTTTTACCTTTTAAAGTTTTCGGTGGGGCAAAAAAGCCGCCATGAATTCCAACGGAAATCCCGTCAAATTTTGAAAATTCATTGATGATAAATTTCATGGCCGTTAAAACATAATCTTCATCCTGTTCCCGCTCCACCCGAACATTCAAACGGGCCAAAGCAAAATCCGGAACAACATTCAAGGCCTGCCCACCCTCGATGATCCCGACATTCACAGTCAAACCCGGACGGGAACCATTCAAACCGCTGATTTTAAGAATGCATTTTGCCAAGGCGTCAACCGCGTTACGACCCAAATGGTGGTCCCTTCCGGCGTGGGCGGAACGGCCGCGCACGATCAAAGTAAAATTGCCCGATCCCTTGCGCGCCCCAACCAAATCTCCGCTTGGCAAACAGGGTTCGTAAAGCAAGCCCACCTGCTTATTTTGCGCGACTTTCTTTAAAAAATCCAACGAACCATGCGAACCAACCTCTTCATCAGGATTGATCACAACCGTCCATCCCACATTTTCATTTTCTGGAAATCGCTCAAAAGCCTCTAAGGCCTTGAAAAGCACGGCAATACCGCCTTTCGCGTCGCACACCCCCGGACCACGAAGAATATTCTCTTCGGTAATTTTCACTTCACCAGCGGGATGATCGACCGGATAGACCGTATCCATGTGGATCACAAGCAGGACTTGCAAAGGGGCATGGGCGCGTTTGCTCAACTTGATAGCGCTTCCCAAACTTTTGAATTCCGAATGGCCTTTGGAATTGATAAACTCCATCGGCGGCAGATCGATGTCTTCAATCTCTTCCTGAAACACCTGAAAGGTCTCTTTCAAAGCACTCTTCATCTGCTTCATGCCGTCGAGATTGAAAGTATGGCTGTTGATCGCGGCCCAACGCATCACCAGCGCCAGCATGTCCTTCTGCTGAGTCGCGAGCCATTCCAAAGCGGGTAAATACGAAGATTTGAGCATAACTGGATACAACCAAAAAATCCCACACTCTCATTTGATAAGATTTTTTGTATTGTAACAGATGCGTCCTTGGGCCGACAGCATAATCAAAAAAATTTAGTTCGCTACGTCTAAAAATCGTCGGCCTTTGATAATTTTAACTTATCGGTCAATAAAAGAGCGAAAAGCGATTGTTTTGAAATTTGAAGCATGTTAAATTGAAATCAAATGTCTATCCTAAAATCATCATGACGGACTATCATCCCCTGCTTCAACGACAAATCAAAAAGCACCTTGATCCTCGCCTTGATCTCAATTCATTAACGCAGTTCCTGGATTCCATTCAAAGCAGCTATCTTGCCGCGGATGACGACCGAAAAAATCTCCAACGTTCTTTGGAACTTAGCTCAAAAGAACTGTTGGAAAAAAACTCGGAATTGCGGGCCGTTTTTCAAGCCTTTCCAGATATTTTCTTGCGTATCAACGATGATGGACTGATTCTGGATTACAAACGTTCGCAGACCGAAGGATTTTACCTTTTGCCACACCGCCTTCACGGCAAACGTCTGCCCGAAATCTTTGACGGGCCTCTTTCCCAATCCTTTGAACAGGCCTTAATAAAAGTCAAAGAAGAGAAAAGCTTACAGTCTTTGGAATATTCGCAGGCTATGAACGGTCGACTCCACTTTTATGAAGCCCGAATCCTCCCGCTCTTGGAGAATCAGATCATTGTCATTATCAGAAACATCACGGAAAGAAAAATCGCTGAAAAAGCCCTTAAAGAAAGTGAACAGCGTTATGCCCTGGTCCTACGCGGGGCAAACGACGGGATTTGGGATTGGGACCTTAAAACAAATAAAATCATTTTATCGGATCAATGGAAAATGATGCTGGGTCTGGATGATCTCGATATCACTCAAGACCCGATGGAATGGTTCAACCGTATTCATCCCGATGACATCCAGATGGTCCGTCGAGAGATTGACGCGGTCATTCATCAAGGAGAATCGTTTTTAAAAATTGAGCACCGGATCCTGCATAAAAACCAAACTTATCTCTGGGTGTTAACGCGCGGGATAAGCGTTCAAGATGATCAAGGAACCGCCTACCGGTTGGTTGGTTCACAAACCGACATCACTTTGCGAAAGGCCGCAGAAGACCAACTTCGTCATGACGCCCTCCATGACAAATTGACCGGACTTCCTAACCGCACCCTGTTCTTGGATCGAGTGAACCGATTGATCTCGCACTCTCAGAGGAACCCTGACTATAAATTCGCGATCCTCTTCATTGACTTGGACCGTTTCAAACTGGTCAATGATAGTTTAGGTCATGAGGCCGGAGATCAACTGCTGATCAAATTTAGCAAACGGCTCAAAACGTGTCTGCGGGCCAGTGACACCATCGCCCGATTAGCCGGGGATGAATTCACAGTCCTTCTGGATGATATCCGTGATGTCCGTGGAGCCCTCTATTTTGCCGAACGCATTCAAAAAGAATTAACGACACCTTTCATAATCCTTGACCAGAATATCTTTATAACCGCGAGTGTCGGTATTGCCACCAATTCCCAGGAACACACTCTCGCCGAAGCCATAATCCGCGACGCTGACACCGCCATGTACCGAGCAAAAGTCAAAGGAAAGGCCTGTCATGAACTCTTTGACAAAGACATGCAAAACCGCGTCATCGCACAAATCAATCTCGAGGCCGACTTAAGACGCGCCATCAATAACAAAGAATTTGAAATTCACTACCAACCGATCATCTGTTGCCGCTCGGGACGGATCCTTTGCATGGAAGCGCTGCTGCGCTGGAACCATCCTTCAAAAGGAATGATCCCACCACTGGAATTCATCCCCTTAGCTGAAGAATCCGGCATGATATTGAATATCGGTCAATGGGTGCTTGAAACGGTCTGTCAACAAAATAAAAAATGGCAGGAACAAAAATTACCGAAAGTGAGCATGGCGGTCAATTTTTCGGCCCGGCAGTTTCAACATCAAAACCTTCCGGAATTGATCAAACGAACCATGCAGGAATTTGGCAGCCCTTCCCTCACTCTTGAACTTGAAATCACCGAAAGCATCGCTATTAAAGATGCTAACTTCAGTGTTGAAACTCTAACCAAGCTAAAAAAAATGGGTGTTCAAATTTCGCTAGATGATTTCGGTGTTGGCTACTCCTCGATCCACTGTCTGAAATTATTTCCCATCGATTCATTAAAGATCGAACGGATTTTTATTCAAGACTTACCGCAAAATAAAAGCAACGCGGATATTGTTTCGGCCATCATTGCCCTTGCTCATAAATTAGGATTAAAAACGGTGGCGGAGGGTGTTGAATCTAAAGAACAGTTTGAATTCTTAAAATTGGAAGGCTGTGATGAGGCTCAGGGGTTTTATTTTAGTCGGCCCGTTCCGGTCAAACAAGCGACGGAACTATTGTTGAACAAAAAAAGCTTCGGTTAACCAGCCTTTGGATGCAACTTTTCTTCCTTCGGAATCAATCCAACCGACATTCCAAACAAAAACCAAAAGAGCGGTGAATTTTGCACTCCCACCGTGATGATCGAAGTTGAACATCCCAGGATCAGACTGGCGATGATCCCGCCAATCAAACCTGCTTGCATGGAATAAACATCCTGATCTTGTATTTTTCCGAGCGATTGGATCGACTTCTTTAAATAAACGATAAAAACGCTCAAAAATGAAATCATTCCAAGCAATCCCATTTCCGCCGCGATTTCAACATAGAGACTTTCCGCGTGTAAATTCTCAGTGCCGAATTGAGGCGAATAGACTGAAAACATTTTTCCATACATGCCTAGGCCCATGCCGAACAACGGATGATCGCCCAACATAGCCAAGCCCGCTTTCCAAAATTCGACCCTTGTTTCCAACCATTGATTAGGGTCAAAGATGGCATCTGAACGCTGTTGTATTGTGTGAGAGAGGGAAAAAATTCCTTTAAATAAAATTCCTTTGCATAAAAATACTGTAATCAAAAAAGCCAAAAAATAAAAAGCATAATTCCTATTCCTGAAAAGAAGCAATACAAATATTGAAATCGGGACCGCCAGCCAGAGGGTACGGGAACCTTGCAGAATAAAACAAGGAAGCAACAACAATGTAGCTATGCTGCCACCAAATTTGAAATATTTACTTCTCGCAAAAAAGCTAAGCATCACAGCAAAAGGCAAAAACAAGGCCAAACAAGCCACATAATTGACACTCTTGCCATAAGCAGTCGTTAACCGGTATTGATGAAGGTCATGTATATAGTCCCATATCCCTCCTATGCAAAGAAAAAAGGCGCCTAAAATAATAAAAGCTCCTAAAAGCAGGACTTGCTTTCGTTTACGGACGATGTTCATTCCCAGCAAAAAAAACAGCAAATAACCGATATACCGTTCAAATAAAACACTTTGGCTGTAATAAATATCCAAACTGAACAGGGTGGAAGCAATAACAAAAAAAGCGAAATAAACTAACACTGGATTAATAACTGTTTTTGGCAGCAATTGTAAATGAAATTTTTTCCCGAATTGAAAAATTTTATTAAAAAAAAATACCGTGATAGAAAAAACGAAAACCGTCTTTACAGTTTGTTTAGAATATGGGGCAAGGATAAGAAAAATTGAAAAGCCCAAGAGATACAGGTTCTCCACAAAAATATTAGCCCGTGAAATTATATTACTTTTAGATTTCATATCCTTATGATCTCTCGTAATTTCTTGGCCACACCAGATCCATCCATCACATTGACCATTTTCTCTAGCTCTTTTATTTTGCGCCTTAATACGCGCGGATCAAAATAATCCGACTGAGCAATATAAATCTTGTCTGCTTTGGTGGCCTTGTCCTTCTCGCTATCCAACAATGTTTCTTCAAAAAGCTTCTCGCCTGGCCGTAAACCAATGTATTCTATTTTAATATCTTCATCTGGCTTCAGCCCATAAAGAACAATCAACTCCTTGGCCAAATCAAGTATTTTAATCTGTTTCCCCATATCCAAAATAAATATTTCCCCTGCTTTGCCCATGGCCCCGGCCTGCAACACCAGCTGACTTGCTTCATTGATACTCATAAAATATCTTTTAACTTCAGGATGGGTTAATGTAACCGGGCCCCCTTCTTCGATTTGTTTTTTAAACAATGGGACCACACTTCCATTGGAACCCAAAACATTCCCAAACCTAACAGCCATAAATTTGGTCTTACTCAGTTTGGCTTTCGATTGTAAAATCATCTCTGTAATCCTTTTGGTCATCCCCATCACATTGGTAGGATTAACTGCCTTATCCGTTGAAATAAGGATGAATCTTTCTACCTTGTAATGGGCCGCGGCATAGATAAGATTTCGGCTTCCTAAAACATTGTTCTTTACCGCAGCCACGGGGTTTTCTTCCATAAGAGGAACATGCTTATGGGCTGCCGCGTGAAACACAACCTGCGGACTATAAAACGAAAATACATTCTTGAGTAGGCCTATATCTTTTATGTCCCCGATGATATTTTTGAATTTGATCTCCGGGTATTTTGTCAAAAATTCAATCCCTAAGTAATAAACATCGTTCTCATTATGGTCATATAGCAAGACCTCCTTAGGACTAAACCGTACGATTTGTCTACAGAGAGCTGAACCTATGGAACCGCCAGCTCCTGTAATCAAAATGACTTTATTAAACAAGTAACCTTTGATCTCATCCACATTTATATTTACTGTTTCTCTACCCATGAGATCTTCAGGCCTAATGTCTCTGGGCTTAACCTCTAAATCTCCACTTAATATCTTCTGTAAGCCAGGGACGATGCGGATTTTAACAGAAGGTTCTTGACAATGCGCAATGATATTCCTTATCACCTCTCCTTTAACGCTAGAAATGGCAATGATAACCTCATCAATCATGTATTTGTTAATAACGAAAGGGATATCGTCACACGTTCCCAAAATACCTATGCCTTGAATATGCAAATTCTTTTTATTCTTATCATCGTCAATAAAACCTATCACATTTATATTTCCCTTCGGATTCATCCGCGATTCTCTCAACACCATCATACCGACCTCTCCCGCTCCTATAATGAGGGCCCTCTTTTTATTGCCTCTTTGAGAAGGATGAAATTTTTCCCTGAATAACCGGGTCATAAAACGAATTCCCGCCACCAGATAAAAGCACAAAATACAGTCCAATACTAAGATTGAACGCGGAAAACCAACAAATGAATAAACAAATGCTATCGCGAGTGTATAAAACAACAGTGATAAAATATGCGCCTGAATTATTTTCCAAACATCCAATATACCCGCGTATCTCCATAGGCCAGTATAAAGTCCAAAATATCCAAAAATAATCATTTTGACACCAATAAGCATAGGAAGAGTCTTGATGATTGTCTTCCAATAACTACTCGCGACATTGAAATCCAACCGCAGATAAAACGCAAGGATATAAGCACACACGACCAAAACCAAATGAATGGCTATGATAATCAAACGACGATATTTATAAGCTAATAATTTTATGTTCAATGCCGAACGCCCTCTTTTTTAACGACTTTCAAAATTGTTATAAAGATGATATACAAATCAAACGCAAAAGAACGGTGTTTTAAGTAGTATTCATCAAAAGAAACCTTTTCAGGAATGGGTAAATCGTCTCTCCCATTGGTCTGGGCCCAACCTGTTATTCCTGGTGTTAACGTATGGACATCTTTCATTGTACGCAAGGCCACCAAATCATCCTGATTAAACAATGCTGGA
>JAHFFS010000188.1 GCA_023247815.1 Candidatus Omnitrophota bacterium | reverse complement strand
ACAGGAAACGATTCGTTAAAACCCGGATCAATGGCATACCATGATGATTTTCCATGCGGTTCCCGATGATGATCGCGTGCGGATAAGTATGCGCCTTTTGAATCAAAACATCCAAATCGGCAGGATCGTGCTGGCCATCGCCATCCATGGTCACCACACCCAGAAAGGGATGCTTAACGGCATAATCAAAACCCTTTTGCAGAGCATATCCCTTGCCGTGCCGTTCTTGATTACGGATCACGACGGCCCCAGCGTCAATGGC
Source organism: Candidatus Omnitrophota bacterium (assembly GCA_023247815.1). GTDB lineage: Bacteria > Omnitrophota > Gorgyraeia > Zapsychrales > JANLHA01 > JAHFFS01. Next base: position 2,806 of record JAHFFS010000188.1, on the reverse strand, counting down.
AAGCTTTTCACTCCCGTCCGTCGAGCCATCATCAATCACCACAACATCAAAATCGCGTTCGCGGATCTGCTTAACGATTTGGGCTATTTGACGGGATTCGTTAAAGACCGGGATGACGACACAAATATTTTCCGAATTTTTTTCAGGACTCATATTCGTCGATCCAATACTTACGAAACATCAACCACTGGGTTGGATATTGCCGTATCTTACTTTCAATGACCTTAAGATATTTCTGAATCATCTCGGAAATGATTCCGTCCGTTAAAGACTCTTTTACAACCGCAGGATAAATCGGTTCTTCGATGGTCAGCGTAAAGGTATCGTCTTCCTGACGAACGAGAAAAACCGGAACAATCGCGGCCCCGGTCTTCAGCGAAAAAATAGCCGGGCCTTTAGGAATCAGGCACTTCTGCCCCAAAAAGTCCATGACAACACCGCGATGGTTAACACTGAAATCTCGGTCCCCGACCACCGCCACAATGCCGTTGTCTTTTAAAATTTGAATGCAGCGGCGGACCGCGAACTGCGCCGGGACAACCGCCACCCCCCGCGCCGACCGCTGCTGATTAAAGAGATTGTTGACCGGCCGCTCTTTGTGCGATAAGGCAACGGCCACCGGTGGATATCCTAAAAGGCTTAAAAGAACAGCGCCCAACTCCCAGTTGCCCAAATGGGCCGTCACCACAACAACCCCTTTGCCTCGATCCAAGGCCTTTTGCATATTCCGCAAATTTTCAATTTTGATCTTTTCACGAATGAAGGAATGATCCAATTCCTTGGCCATCCGGAAAAATTCCACCAAATACTTACCGAAGTTACGGAAGACCTCGCGGGTCTTCGTCGGCAAATCAGGCGCGTTGGGAAGGATTTTTTCTAAATTTTGAAAAACAGCTTTGCGGTCTCGGAAAGAAAAAAAATATTGGCCGTCGGAAATGGTCGTGGCGAATTGATAAGCCCCCTTGATGGAAAGGCGGCGGACAATGAACTGCCCGATTTTGTACATCAAAAACTTAAACATTCACATGACTCGCGGCCGAAATCCGTCGGGGGGTTTGCTCTAAAATCAATTTGGCAATGTCCGAAGCCGCGTGCGGTTTTCCGTTTTCATAAGCAGCGCGGCCCATCGCCGCCAAACGCTCAGGAGACTTCAACAGCAATTCGATTTCTTCGCCGATGTCATTGGTCTTGTCGATCCGGATCCCAATCCCTTTTTTCAAAAGGAAATCGGTGTTGCGCATCTCCTGCCCGGGGATCGGATTCACAATCACCATCGGCAGCCCCTTTGCCAAACATTCGCTGGTGGTCATCCCGCCGGGCTTGGTCACGATGAGGGTAGAGACTTCCATCAGCTCATCAACGTTATTGGAATATTCAAAAAAAATGATTTTTTTATCTTTGGTCTCCCGGCGGTTTTCCAGCCACTTGGTCAACTTTTTATTGGTCCCGGTCAAGACAATCATCTGCAACGGCATTTGTAATTCCGTCAAAGAACGGACCACTTGTTTGATCGGCCCTAAACCCTGTCCGCCGCCCATGATGAGCACCGTCGGGATCGATCGATCCAATCCCAACTTCGCGGCAATCGGTTGTTTGTCCAACTGTGTGGCAAATTTCAGCCGGATTGGGATCCCATAAACTTTGATCGCGTCCGGAGGGACGCCCTTTTTGATAAACCGCTCACGCGCGTCTTCATTTGGAACAATGTAATAATCAACCCCCTCGTTGATCCAATACGAATGGGGGGCATAATCCGTGAGAACGCCAATCAGTTGGATCGGTAAATTGTTCTTTCGTTTATAATCCGCCACCATACCGCAAGGGAAGGCCTGCGTGCAAACAATCGTGTCCGGCTGATAGCGGTTCAGGAGCATTTCAATTTTCTTGTGACTGGTCCGGTGTAAAAAATTTTTAATCGACTGGGAATTCTTAACGACCTTGGGGTTATCGTACAGATAGTCCCACACGATCGGGGTGCGTTTGATGACACTCATGTAAGCTTGATTAACCACTTTTTCTAGGATAGGAAAGGCATAACCAAAACCATTGACACTGGGGACTTCGATATTCTCGTCGAGTTGGCGCAGCGAACGTTGGATCGCCAGTGTCGCCTGACGATGGCCGGAAACCCTGGTGATGTACATCAACAAAACTTTTCTTCGCAATGGTGTTGTCATCAAACCGCTCTCTAAAATTTCAAACCAACGATGGTTCCATCGTGGCCAAGGTCGACCCGACTTTAACTTCCTGCCCTTCGTGAAAATGAATTTCCTTGATCCGGCCGTCACCCGCCGCTGGAATGTTAAAACTGGCTTTGTCCGTCACCAATTCAACCACATCATCGTCTTTCTTAACAAGGTCTCCGGGGCGGACATACCAAAGGGCGACAACCGCCTTCTCGATCCCCTCTCCCAGTTCCGGCAAAATGATATTGTTCATGCGCATGTCTCTATGAAATTTTTTTCTGTTCACAACGCAGCTGAAAATTTTGGGCCAATACTTCCAACATTTTTTCTTTCACCAAACTCATTTCCACTCTCTGCCCTTTGATTTTCTCAATGGACGTCATCTGCACGTCGAGCCCGCAAGGTTTGATCAGAGAAAACAGATTGAGATCGGTATTAGCATTAACGGCCAGGCCATGAAAGGATATCCACTTCTTGACACCTACGCCGATCGAGGCAATTTTATTTTGACCGACCCAGACGCCGGTCTTGCCTAAAAGCCTATCAGACAATATAGCAAACTCCTTCAAGAAATCAATGACCACCTGCTCTAACTGATGAAGGTACCAATGCAGATCCAT
>JAHFFS010000187.1 GCA_023247815.1 Candidatus Omnitrophota bacterium | reverse complement strand
GCAAAATTGGATTTGCAAAAAACTGACCTTGTTCGAGTCGGGGTCTTGATCGGTTCCGGCATTGGCAGTCTGCGCACTTTGCAGGTTGAATATGAAAAATTTCTCGAACGCGGCCCCAGTAAGATATCCCCCTTTTTTATTCCAAAACTGATCATCAATGAAGCCTCTGGACAAGTCTCCATTGACACCGGCGCTCGCGGACCAGCCACTTGTGTTGCCACCGCCTGTGCCACGGCAACAAATGCCATTGGCGATGCCATGCGCTTCATCCAATACGGTGATGCCGATGTCATTTTCGCCGGTGGGAGCGAAAGTGCTACAACAGTGCTGGGGGTCGGCGGATTTTGCGCGCTCAAGGCCTTGACAAAAAGAAACCATGAGCCGCAAAAGGCCAGCCGTCCTTTTGAAATGAACCGGGACGGTTTTGTTATGGCGGAAGGCGCTGGTGTTGTTGTTTTAGAAGTTTTGGAACATGCCAAAAAACGGGGCGCTCCCATTTTAGCCGAACTGTGCGGCTATGGCCGCACCTCAGATGCTTATCACGTAACCGCCCCAGAATCGACGGGTGCGGGGGCGGCTAAGGCCATGGCTCTGGCGATCAAGGATGCCGGAATGACTCCCAAAGACATTTCTTACATCAACGCGCACGGTACTTCAACCAAATTGAACGATAAAGTTGAGACGATGGCGATTAAAACAGTATTTGGTGATATCGCCAAAAAAGTCCCGGTCAGCTCAACCAAATCGATGACCGGCCATCTGCTCGGAGCCGCCGGCGGAGTTGAACTCGCCGCCTGTGTTTGGGCCTTGAAGGATGACATCATTCCTCCCACCATCAACTACGAAACTCCGGATCCAGAATGCGATCTTGATTATGTTCCTAACACCGCCCGCAGACTGAAAGTGCAGACAGCGATGAGCAATTCTTTGGGGTTTGGTGGGCACAACGCTTCCATCATCGTAAAAAAATTCCAAGAGTAACTCAGCGCAACGATCTTCGTCTTAACAAAAATGAAAGAAAAAATTTACAAAATTGCTATTATTCCTGGTGACGGCATCGGGCCAGAAGTCATTCGCGAAGGATGTAAAGTCCTGGACGTCGTTTCAAAAAAACATTCCTTCAGTTTAGCGAAAACCGAATTTGATTTCGGTGGTGGCCGCTATCTGAAGACCGGACATATTTTATCCGATGACGACATCAAAAATTTTAAGAAATTTCAGGCGATTTATTTAGGAGGAATCGGGCATCCTGAGGTGAAACCCGGCATTTTGGAACGAGGGATCTTGCTCAAACTGCGTTTTGATTTGGATCAGTACATCAACCTGCGCCCGGTCCGGCTCTATGAAAATGTCGAAACTCCGATCAAAAATAAAACACCGCAGGACATTGATTATACAGTGATCCGTGAGAACACCGGAGACCTGTATACCGGTGTGGGGGAATTTAAAAATAAAGGCAGCAAAGAAGAAGTGGCGATTCAATCCATGATTTATTCTTACAAACAGGTTGAGCGAAGCGTTCGTTACGCCTTTGAATACTGCCAAAACCGTCATCAGAGCGAACCTTGGCGAGGCTTATCCTCATCGGAAAAAAGCAAAGGGTATATCGGCAAAGTCACGATGTGCGGAAAAACCAATGTCTTGACTTATGTCTTTGACCTTTGGCAAAGGGTGTTTCAAGAAATCGCGAATGAATTTCCGAAAATTTTAACGGATTATGTCCACGTCGACGCGATGTGCATCTACATGATCGAAGCCCCGGAACGTTTTGATACGATTGTCACCAGCAATATGTTCGGTGACATCATCACTGATCTTGCCGCCGTGACCCAGGGTGGAATGGGGGTCGCACCGAGCGGTAATATCAATCCAAAGGGGGTCAGCATGTTTGAACCGGTGCACGGAACCGCGCCGCAATTCACCGGTCAAAATGTCATCAACCCCATTGCCGCCATCGCTAGCGGTGCTATGCTGCTGAATCATTTGGGAGAAAAAGCGGCCGCTCAAGAATTGGAAAAGGCCATGCGCACCGTGATTAAGCAGATGAAATCCATGCAGGTTGGAAAGATGGGAATGACGACGTCGCAGGTAGGAGACGCGATTGTGGAACAACTTTCAAAAAATTAAAAAAGAAAACCATGAAAAAATATAATGTGGCTATTGTTGGAATCCGTGGGGCTGTTGGATACTGCATGTACCAAGTGCTCAAAGAACGAGAGTTTCCGATCAATGAACTGCGCCCGATGTCTTCGAATCCAGACGAATGCCCAAGCTATGAAATCAACGGCAAAAAAGTTAAAGCCGTTAAGCTGAGCCATGCCGCTTTTAAAGGAATCGATTTCGCGCTTTTTTCACCAGGAGCGGCGTTGAGCTTGGAATACGCTCCGTCGGCGGTCAAGGCCGGAGCGATCGTGATCGATAATACCAGTGCCTTTCGAATGGATCCGGATGTGCCGTTGGTTGTTCCGGAAGTCAATCCAAAAGACATCGAAAAACATAAAGGTCTCATTGCCAACCCTAACTGCAGCACCATTCAAATGGTTGTTGCCCTCAAACCGCTGCATGACTACGCGCGTATCAAAAGGATTGTGGTCTCGACGTATCAGTCGGTATCCGGGGCAGGCTCTGAGGCGATTGAAGAACTGGAAAAACAGGTGATCAATCGGCAGACTCCACCCAAAGCGTTTCCGCACCCGATCGCGTTCAATTTGATTCCACAGATTGATGTCGCAATGGACAACTTCTATACCAAAGAAGAAATGAAGATGGTCAATGAAACCAAAAAAATCATGGGCGATGATTCGATCCGTGTTACGGCAACCTGCGTGCGGGTGCCGGTGCTTTGGGCTCATTCCGAATCCATCAATATTGAAACTGAAGAAAAATTGACAAGAGAAAAAGCGATTGAACTCTTAAGCAAGGCGCCGGGCGTACAAGTCATCGATGATTTGCACAAGAGCAAATACCCACAACCGCTCGACGTTGCCGGTCAAGACGACACTTTTGTCGGCCGTATCCGCGAAGATGAGAGCATCAAGAATGGTCTCAATCTTTGGGTTGTCGCCGACAACCTT
>JAHFFS010000034.1 GCA_023247815.1 Candidatus Omnitrophota bacterium | reverse complement strand
TTTCTTGACTTCCCGCAAACGGCGCATGGCCTTATCATCATTGAAATTCGCCGCGATCCCGTAAACCGTCTCCGTTGGAAAAAGGACCAACGCGCCTTTGCGAACTCCCTTCGCGCAATGGATGATTTTTTCGATTTCTGGAAAATCAGGATCAATCTTGATGACTTCGGTTTTCAAGAGGGCCTTTCTTTCATCAAAGGGCATCAAAGGACATCAAATGGTCTGTTTTAAAATCTGCTGACGCTGGTCCTCACGGAACTTTTCCAGCTTCTTCGCGATCTTAGAATCAGACAAGGCCAAAATCCGCAAAGCCAAAAGAGCGGCATTCTTAGCACCTGGCTTGCCAATGGCAACCGCACCGACGGGAACCCCCGGCGGCATCTGCACGGTCGAAAGCAATGAATCCAAACCATTCAAGACCGACTCAATTGGAATGCCAATGACGGGTAAGAGGGTGTGCGCCGCGACAACCCCGGCTAAAGCGGCTGAACCACCAGCACCGCAAATAACAACCTTAACACCTTCTGCCTTTAATCCTTCAGCATATTCTGCTGTTTCTTTAGGTGTTCGGTGAGCGGACAAAACTTTCATCTCATAACCGACGCCAAAATCTTTTAAAATCGTGGCCGCCTCTTGCATCGTCGGTAGATCTGATTTACTGCCCATCATGATGGCAACAAGGATATTTTTCATGTGACCCCTTTCATGCGGGACAATTTCTTAAACTGAGAATCCTCTGCTTTTTTCATTCCCTTCGCCCCGATGTCCCGTCGGAAAAAACAGCGATCAAAATGGATTTGCTCAACAGCCTCATAAGTTTTTTCAATGGCCTTTTCTAGACCTTGACCTAAGCCGGTGACGCCTAAAACCCGCCCGCCGTCAGTCAGAATTTTGTTGGCTTGCTTTCGCGTCCCGGCGTGAAAGACCGCGACATCCTCAAATTCCAACGCCTGCTCCAAACCGCTGATTTCCTTACCCTTTTCATAATCGCCAGGATATCCTCCGGAACTCATCACCACACAAACACTCGTCCGTGGATCCCAGTTCAATTTTACTTGATTCAACCGGTTTGCGCAAGCCGCCAACATGACCTCCAACAAATCGCTTTTTAACCGCGGCAAAACCGCCTGGGTTTCTGGATCGCCAAAACGAACATTGAATTCCAAAACCTTTGGCCCGTCTTTGCCCACCATAAGCCCGGCGTAAAGAACACCTCGAAACGGAATCCCTTCGCGCTGCATCCCGCGGATCGTTGGTTCAATAACGCGGGCATCGATCTGCTCTAACAGCTCAGCGCTAACGATCGTTGCCGGACAATAAGCGCCCATCCCTCCGGTGTTTGGCCCCAAATCATCATCAAAAATGCGTTTATGGTCCTGGGCCGGCTCTAAGATGACATAATGTTCTCCGTCGCTGATCGCCAAAATTGAGACCTCTTCTCCCTGCAAGCATTCCTCGATCACGACACAGTTGCCGGCCTCGGCAAAGACCTTCTGCTTCATGATTTGATCAAGGGCACTCTTGGCCTCGTCGATCGACGAGCAAACAAAAACACCTTTCCCAGCGGCTAACCCATCGGCCTTAACCACCAAAGGAAACTCTGCCTGCTCAACAAATCTTCTGGCCGCTTCAATTTTTTTAAATGATTGAAAGACCGCGGTTGGAATATTGCGACGGTGCATAAACTCTTTGGCAAAAACCTTGCTGCCCTCAAGCCGGGCCGCGGCCTGACTTGGACCAAAAATCATTAACCCGGCCGCCGCGAATCGATCAACAATGCCCGCGACCAAAGATACCTCCGGACCGACAATGGTCAAATCAATCGCCATTTTCTTGGCAAACTTGAACAAACCCTCGACGTCTTCCGCTTTGATATCAACGCATTCCGCCATCTGGGCGATGCCTCCGTTGCCTGGCGCGCAAAACAATTGCGTCAGCTTAGGGCTTTGGCTTATCTTCCAAGCCAAGGCGTGTTCTCGTCCACCAGATCCAACAATAAGAACTTTCATATGTCCTCAATGATGGGGACAACCCCACTTATGTCTCAAGTCTCATGTCGCAAGTCTCAAGTCATTTGAAACTTGTTGCTTTCCAGGGACTGTCCCCTCGTTATACAAACTCAATCTTTTTCGTTTTATGCGCCACAACTTCCCCGATATGATAAGCCGGCATCCGCAGACTGGAAAAAAAATTCTTGATCTCGGTCACGTGTTTCGCGTCCACAACCATCGCCATCCCAATCCCCATATTGAATGTGCGGTACATCTCAAAATCATCGACCTGGCCTTTTTGCTGCAGATCTTTAAATATCTTCAATACCGGCCAGCTTCCCTTCCTGATCAAAAAGCATTTTCCCGATGGTAAAATCTTCGTCAACTTATCATAAAAAGCGCCACCGGTGATATGGGCCAATCCTTTGACCGAAAATTTTTGAATGAGCCGCAAAATCTCATCAACATAAATCCGCGTTGGCTTAAGCAACGTTTTGGCCAATCGCTTCTGGTCCTGAGCAGAAAAAACTTTGCGGACCAATGAAAACCCGTTGGAATGCAATCCACTCGACGGTAAACCAAAAATCTGATCGCCCGTTGAAATGGTGGACCCATCAATGATTTTATCTTTGTCAACAACACCCACCGCGAATCCGGCCAAATCATATTCATCCGGCCGATAAAGGTCTGGCATTTCCGCGGTTTCCCCACCGATCAAACTGCATCCAGAAATCCGACACCCCTTAACAATGCCCTTAATGACATTCTGCAATAACTTTCGATCCAGTTTTCCACAGGCGATGTAGTCCAAAAAGAACAACGGCCGCGCTCCTACGCATAAAATATCATTCACGTTCATGGCCACCAGATCAATCCCAACGGTATCATGCTGATGCAAATGTTTCGCGATCAAAAGTTTGGTCCCCACTCCGTCGGTCGATGACACCAAGACCGGGTTCCGCAGTCCCGACTGAAAAAGTTCATAAAGGCCGGCAAAAGCCCCTTTTCGTTTGATCACCGCCGGCCCCTGAGTTGTCGCGACACTGCGGCCAATCGCCCGCACAAAGGCATTCGCTTGATCAATATCAACCCCGCTGCTGCGATAAGTGATTTTCTTTGTCACAATCGACTTTGCTCTCGCTTAGAAAAAACATTATCTTTCAATTCAACAATCCGCTTGACCAAATCGTTCAAAATCCCTTTTCTTCCGTCACTCGATCTGTCCCCAAAAACAACCTGCGCCTTGGTTTGCTGATTTTCAACACTCGAATAGATCAAAACATCTTTTTTCCCATCGTCAATCAATTGTTTGACCCGGCCTGCGGAATACCGTTGCCCTTCATTATAACCAGCCTGATAACTCCTCGCAATCACGGTCCTTTTAACAACCGGGCCTTCCTGCGTCTGGCTGCGCTGTTCGCAGGCCATGAGCAGAAAACAACACAAAAAAATAACTATGCTCTTCATATCATTTACCCTTTTGCGACGGCCACTTGCGTTTTCCCTAACAACTGTTCCCGCGCGTAACGGACACCATTCAAAAAAATGTTGGCCCCCTGACCCAGATGCGAAAGATGATCTTTGCGCGTCCAAGCCGGATGGTTCAGCGGAGAAAAATGCCGTTCCGGATGCGGCATCATTCCTAAAATGCGCCCTGTTGGATCTGTGATTCCGGCAATGTCATCAATAGAACCGTTTGGATTGACCGGATACCCGCCCTTTTCCCCGTCGGTGTTGCAATAACGAAAAGCAATCTGATTGTTTTTCTTCAATTGACTTAAAGTCTCTTCATTCGGCACCACAAATTTTCCCTCGGCGTGCGCGATAGGGACATACATCATTTCGTCCAGCCCTTTGGTCCAAACCGAATCGCCTGATAAACGCAGATGGACCCAACGGTCTTCAAACTTTCCAGAATCATTATTGGACAACGAAACGGTCTGCTGAAATGTCAAATTTCCAGAGGAACTCTTGCTCCCCGGAAGGATCCCAGCTCTGACCAAAACTTGAAAACCATTGCAGACCCCGAGGATCAATTTCCCTTCATGAACAAAATCTTTAATCTCCTCGCTCAACCTGATTCGCAGTTCATTAGCGAGGATTCGTCCCGACATGATATCGTCGCCGTAGGTAAACCCGCCGGGAATGGCCAAGATATGAAAATCACTCAAACGAACCTCACGACTGAATAAGCGATTGATGTGGACCAATTCAACGGCTGCCCCTAGGCTCGAGAAGGCAAAAACCATTTCGCGATCACAATTTGTCCCGGCCGTGCGTAAAACAATGACTTTGACTTGCGGACCTGCCATGAGAATTCCTTATCGTCGCGCCTTTTTGCGACCCGAATAATAATCGCTGACAACTTTGACCGCTTGTTGCGGTGTATCAACGATTTTAAAAAGTTTCAAATCATCCTTGTCGATATTATTTTCCTTCAACAGCGTCGACTCCATCCACTGCACAAGTCCTTTCCAATACTGACTTCCAAAAAGCACGACCGGGAAGCGATCGATCCGACGGGTCTGGATCAACGTAATGCTTTCAAAAAGCTCATCCAAGGTCCCATATCCACCGGGAAAAATCACAAAGGCTTTCGCGTACTTAACAAACATCACCTTGCGGCAAAAAAAGTAATGAAAATTGATCAAGGTCTTGACGTACGTGTTGGCCTTCTGTTCAAAGGGAAGTTCGATGTTCAACCCAATCGACTCTCCTCCAGCCTCGGTGGCCCCTTTATTTCCAGCCTCCATGATCCCCGGCCCCCCGCCGGTGATGACCGCGTAACCCGCTTTAACAAAAAGCTCTGCGGTCTTCTCCGCCATTTTGTACATCTTATGGGTCTTTTGCGTGCGGGCCGAACCGAAAATACTGATCGCCGGACCAACTTCGGAAAGCGTATGAAACCCTTCGACGAATTCTCCCATGATCCGAAACACCCGCCAGGGTTCTTCCAATTTCGAAAAATCATCAGCAACGCGTTTTTTAGTCGTCTTCATGAATCACTCTCCAGTCTCAAGTTACAAGTCTCAAGTTACAAGTCTCAAGTTACAGGTCGCAAGTCGCAAGTAATTTTTGCTTGTGACTTGGAACTTGGAACTTGAGACTTGATACCTGCGACTTGGGACTTCAAAACGCCAGCGGCCTTTTCCATTGTTCTTTCAAATCCTGAATGTCCGCGGCGATACAAACTTCTTGTTGCAAACCATAAACGATAAATTCTGGACTTTTTTCGACCCGGCCGAAAGCGGCAAACGGCACACCAGCCAGCAAGGTTTCAAATTTCTGCTGATAAGACTTTGTTACCTCGACGAGAAATCGGGAATTGGACTCGGAAAACAACACAATGTCATCACGTTTGACCTTCCCGGTATACGGGATCTGATCAGCCCGGGCGGTGATCCCTCGTCCACCGCTGAACGCCATCTCGGCTAAGGCCGCGGCAATGCCTCCCTCCGAGCAGTCATGGATGGACGCGACCAGTCCATTCTTTACAGCCAGCGACAAGGCCTGAAAGGTCTTTATCGCCATACGCGCGTTCACTTGAGGAACATTCTTCCCTAAGGACCCATACGTATCCAGATAAATCGAACCACCCAATTCATCATGGGTCGCGCCAACAACATAAACCAAATTCCCTTCTTCTTTCAAATCCATACTGACACAATGCAAAACATTTTCAATGATCCCGATGGCGGAAATCAATAGCGTCCCGGGAATGGCAATCGACTTAACACCCTGCGTGTACTCATTGTACAAACTGTCTTTTCCGGAAATGAACGGTGTACCGTAATCAACAGCCGTACGATAACATCCTTGGGCCGCGCGCACCAGCGAACCCAACCGATCCGGCTTATCAGGATTGCCCCAGCAAAAATTATCCAAAATCGCGATCCGATCGACCGAGCCACCGACCGCAATGATCTGGCGAGCCGCTTCATCAATGCAAGATGCGGCCATCCAAAAAGGATCAATCTTTCCGAATCGAGGATTGATTCCGTTGGCGACAGCAATGCCCCTTTTTGTTCCCAATATCGGAAGAATCACACTCGCGTCCGACGGACCGTCACTACGCAGTCCCACCAACGGCTTGATGACACTGCCGCCCTGGACCTCGTGATCGTATTGACGGATCACCCATTCTTTCGAACAAACATTGTAATGAGATAAAACTTCTCCCAACTTTTCCGTCAAATTTTCCGGACATGGATGACTTTTCTCCTGCAGCTTTGCCGGCGTCCACACCGCCTTCTTCGTTATCTGCGGGATACCGTCGTGCAAAAATTCCATATCCACATCACACACCTGGCAGCCATTAAAAAATAATTCCAGGCGTTTGCTGTCGGTGAAAGTCCCGATTGCCGTTGCCTCAACATTTTCACTCGCGAATAAAGCCAAGAGCTCGTTGACCTTTGTGGGAGACACGGAAAGAACCATCCGCTCCTGCGATTCAGAAATCCAAATCTCGGTATAAGACAAGCCCTCATACTTCAACGGGACCTTTTCCAAATCCACCCGGGCACCAAGGTCCTTGCCCATTTCGCCAACCGCGCTCGACAAGCCGCCGGCCCCGCAATCGGTCACGGCGGTAAAAAGTTCGCGGTCGCGGCCCTGTAGTAAAACATCCGCGACTTTCTTTTCCTCAATAGGGTTACCAATCTGCACCGCTCCCGATGAGATAACTTCTGAGTCCTCAGTCAGTTCTCCGGAAGAAAAAGTTGCGCCGTGAATCCCGTCGCGGCCGGTCTTCCCGCCAACCACAACAACCAAGTCCCCTGGATTCACCTTTTTGTGTTCTTTGCCCTTGGGAATGATCCCGACGGTCCCACAATAAACCAATGGATTCCCGACGTAGTCTTTATCAAAAAGGATGGCACCGTTGATGGTGGGAATCCCCATTTTGTTCCCATAATCACGGACCCCGCTGACAACCCCTTTCATCACCCGCTTCGGATGCAAGGTGCCTGCCGGCAACTGATCTTCTGGATAATCCGGCGATGCAAAACAAAACACGTCGGTATTGCAAATCGGGCGGGCCCCTAAGCCCGTCCCTAAAATGTCGCGGATGACGCCACCGATCCCGGTATTCGCGCCGCCAAAAGGCTCTAAGGCCGACGGGTGATTGTGGGTCTCCACTTTGAAACAGACATTCCACTCTTCATCAAATTCAATGATCCCGGCGTTATCATGAAAGACCGAGACGCACCACGGTTTGTTCAGTTCCTGTGTCGCTTTGATGATGGTTGATTTCAACAAATTGTTGATGCGCTGGCGCTTGACCTTGCCTTGCTCGCGATATTCAAAATCAATCTTCCCGCGAAAAGTTTTGTGATAACAATGTTCACTCCAAGTCTGGGCGATCGTTTCCAACTCACAGTCGCTGGGATTGCGTTTGAGTCCGCGAAAATGCTTTTGAATCGCCTTCATTTCATCCTCGTTTAAAAACAACTGTCCCTTTTGACTGATCTTTTGCAAGTCACGTTCATTGGCACCCAAGAGATCAATCATCTGCACGGTAAAAGAAGATGTTTTCTTGGTCGGCAACTCCCGCGCCAGTGCTTGACCTTGCTCAATAACCCGCTGGATCAATTTGTTATAAAGGACTTTCTCGACGATGATACCACATTGTTGCTTCGAGACATTTCCATGCAGATGATATTGCCGCGCTGTGCGGATCGCCTTGACCTGGGCGACACCCAAATCGCGAATACCTTTCAACGTCGATTCCTCGACCGGATCCATGACACCGGGAAGATAAGCGATCTCAACAATTTTAACTCTTTGGTTTTTAACGTTCGGCGCTTTTTGATTCGAAAAAAATCGATAATCCTGCGTCACTGGATCGGCGAGGAGTTCACGACTGATCTTTTCGATTTCAGTTTGGGAGACCGCGCCTAGAATCGTATAAACTTGGACAACACCAACGCGATGGATGTTCTTAAACCCAAGATCGAGGACATCCTTATGCACCCGCTCACCGAGCGCGTCAAAAGCATCCGGTTTTTCGCTGATCTCAACCCGCCAGGCAGCGGGTTCAGCTCTGCTCTCTCGTTGATCGGCAGACATGGTGTTTGAAGTTGATTGATGGGTCAAAAAATTATCGGCTTACGCGCGCGAGAACCTCTTGATAGGCCTCTTCAATATTGCCCAAGTCCCGTCGAAAACGGTCTTTATCAAGCTTAGCGCCCGTCCCCACTTCCCATAAACGGCAGGTATCAGGGGAAATCTCGTCCGCCAAAATGATTTGGCCTTTGAACCGGCCAAATTCCAATTTGAAATCAACCAGGTCAATGTTCAAGGCCTTAAAAAAACCTTTCATGAGTTCATTGATCTTAAATGTATATCGTTTGATGGTTTCGATATCAGCATCCGAGGCCAACTCCAAAGCCCGGATATGATATTCATTGATCATCGGATCGTTCAACTTGTCTTCCTTAAAACAAAATTCTAAGGTCGAGCAAGCCAGGCGTCTGCCTTCGGCGATGCCCAGCAATTTGCACAACGATCCCGCGGCCACATTGCGCACAATCACCTCGAGGGGAACAATGCTAACGCGCTTGACCAGCATTTCGCGGTCGCTCAATTGTTTTTCAAAATGCGTCGGGATCCCTTCCTTCTCGAGGAACTGAAAGATGCGGCTTGAAATTTTATTGTTCATCACACCTTTATCGACGATCGTTCCCTTTTTCGCCGCGTTGAAGGCGGTCGCGTCATCTTTAAAATATTGGATCAGATGATCAGGGGAATCGGTCTCATAAAGGATCTTGGCCTTCCCCTCATAAATTTGCTTTCTTTTTTGCATCTTCAACCTCGATAAATTGATTGTGTTTGATTTTCTCGACGCTTCTTATTTGATCCCAACCCTTTTGTAAATCAAATCGCGATGACGAGTATAATACTTGATGTCAAAACACGCGTCGATCTCCCGCGGTTTCAAAAACTTTCTGACCTTGCGGTCACGGTACAAGACCTCCTTGAAATCCGACGTTTCCTGCCAGACCTGCATGGCGCAATGCTGAATGACATTATACGCCTCTTCGCGGGTCAGGCCCTTTTTCATCAGCTCCAGAAGCACGCGCTGCGAATAAATCAGACCATTGGTTTTGCTCAAACTGGTGATCATGTTCTTCGGATAAACCAAAAGCCCCTCAATGAGCGGGATCAATTTATGCAGCATATAATTCAAAATGATCGTGCTGTCCGGCAAGATCACCCGCTCGACGGAAGAATGGCTGATGTCTCGTTCATGCCAAAGACTGATGTTCTCAAAGGCGGCCTGGGCATTGGCGCGCAGCAACCGGGAAAGGCCCGAGATGCGCTCGCAGGTAACAGGATTGCGTTTGTGCGGCATGGCTGATGAACCGATCTGCCCTTTAAAAAATGGTTCTTCAACTTCCAAGACCTCTGTTTTCTGCAATAAACGAATTTCTGTGGCGAACTTATTAAGAGAAGAGCCAATCAAAGCAAGGGTCGTTACGAACTGGCAATGAACATCGCGCTGAATGATTTGTGTGGCAATATTGGCTGGTTTCAATCCCAGCATCTCGCAGACAAATTCTTCGACGTAAGGATCAATATTGGCATAGGTCCCCACGGCCCCAGAGAGTTTGCCGATACGCATCACCTCGCGGGCCTGTTCCATCCGTTCCAGATTTCGCTTGGTTTCGTCGTACCAAACCGCTAATTTCAGACCAAACGTGGTTGGTTCAGCGTGAACTCCATGGGTACGCGCGATACAAGGCGTATCCTTATATTTTTTGGCTTTGGATTTCAACACCAAAAGCAGTTTGTTGAGATCGACAAGGAGGATATCGCTGGCCTCAACGCATTGGACTGAAAGCGAGGTGTCCAAAAGATCAGAAGACGTCAACCCTACGTGCAAATATCGCGCTTCCGGTCCAATGTTTTGACCAACATTGTTGATAAAAGCCACCACATCGTGCTTGGTTTTCTCTTCCAAACGCTTGATCTCTTCCATATCAAAGTTGGCGTTCTTTTTGATTTTTTCTAGCGATTTCTTGGGGATAATGCCCAATTTGCACATGGCCTCGCAAGCCAGGA
>JAHFFS010000033.1 GCA_023247815.1 Candidatus Omnitrophota bacterium | reverse complement strand
GGATATCAGAAGCGGCCTTTCAGAAATATCAAAGGGTCAAGTTTCTTCTCAAAAGGGTCCTCAGTGCTGTTGCTGTGTTTTGCATGCAGAGTTCTTCCGACGCTGACCGAATCAAAACGCTGGGGGCGGTGACTGATAAGATCAGGATCGTTGGCAATATGAAATTCGATCAGCTCGTGCAGGAAAAGATCGTCCATCGCTCTGCTTTTGGATATTCTGACCAAGCATTGATTTGGGTGGCGGGAAGTACTCATCCTGGTGAAGAAAGAATCGTTCTTAACGTTTATCGGCATTTGAAATCGCAATTTCCCAATCTGCGTTTGATTCTGGCCCCACGCCACGTTGAGCGCGCGGATGAAATCAGCCGTATTTTATCGTCCTTTGCTTTGCCAAACGTTCGCTATTCAAAATGGTCTGATCTTGGAATCCGAGATGGTGACGTGCTGCTCGTGGACACGATTGGTGAGCTGCGATCTCTTTATCAGATTGCTGATTTTGTTTTTATTGGGAAAAGTATCACTGGCCATGGAGGGCAGAATATGATTGAACCAGCTGCTTATGGGAAGCCGGTGTTGGTAGGGCCGCATGTTGAAAATTTCCGTCAGATTGTTCAGATTTTTTTAGATGCAGAGGCCATGGTGCGAGTTAAGGATGAAGAGGGGCTGTTGGAGCAGATGGGATTGTGGTTAAGGAGTTTAGAAAGTGCTAGGGTCGTTGGCCAGCGGGCGAGGGACGTGGTTTTGAGCAATCAAGGAGCGACACAAAGGACGATGGAAGAAATCAAACGATTGTTGAAATGATCCCCTTGGGGTACTCGTTGGTTGCTATCGATTTTCCAGAAATTTTACCGGCAAAGATTTTAAAATGTTATAATGACCACCAAAAATCTAAGAAGCATTAATTCTAATCCTAATAACTGACTTAAGGAAATCCTCAATTGCGAGCGGCTTGCCATTCGTGGAAAAAAACTGTTCATAGCCTCATGACCGATGAGCGAACCGGGGGCGCTGCCACAATGGCTAAAATTGTTTTATGGATGATGTCGGGAGTTTATGGAGTGGCGCTTGTTTTCGTCCGGTGTTTCCAACAAAAATTTTCGCAAAAAAAATTGCGGTGTTTGGTTGTTAGTGTTGGCAACCTGACCGTCGGTGGGGTTGGCAAGACGCCGATGGTGATGGCACTGATTCAGATGTTCAAACAGAAAAACATTGCGGTCGGGGTTTTAGCTCGTGGGTATCAGGGCGTCACTGATCAAAAGACTGGCGTCATCAAAAATGACGAAGTCCTGCTTTTGCAGCAAGAGTTTCCCAGGCTGCCGCTTGGTATCCACAAAAACCGGAGCCATTCGGCTGCCCAGGTGCTCGCATTTCATCCCGCGGTCCAAGTCCTGATTATGGACGATGGATTTCAGCAGTTTGGGGTCCATCGCGATTTGAATATTGTTCTCATTGATGCGACCAATCCCTTCGGCAACGGATTTTTGTTTCCGCGCGGAATTTTGCGTGAACCGATGAGCGCTCTACGCAGGGCCGATGTGGTGGTTTTGACAAAAGTGAATTTTTCGCCGTCGACAGTTGAGGCGCTGAAAAGGGCTGTTAGTCAAATTCATCCTCAGGCTTTGATTGTGGAAGCTGTTCACGAACTTTTGGATTTTGTTGAGGTGTTTTCCGGACAGCGGAGAGAATTAGATTTTTTAAAACGAAAAAATGTTTGTGCCATGAGTAGCATTGCCGATCCTAAAAGTTTTGTTCGCAGCCTTGAGCTCCTGGAAGTCAAAATAACACAGAATTTTTCGTTCCCCGACCACCATTGGTACACGGTTGAAGAGCTGGAACAAATAAATGCGTATATGAAAGATTCGGGGGCGGAGTGTCTGGTGATGACGCAGAAGGACGCTGTAAAATTAAAAAATTTTCAAAAATATTTATTCGACCCAACGCGAGTTTTTGCTTTAAGGATCGGTATGAAAATCATCTCACGTCAGAAGGAATTTTATGATCGAGTCTTGTCTGTACTACCTTGTTAGAGGAGTTGCGGGTTTAGTACGAATCCTGCCGATTTCCGTGGCCATTGGGCTCGGACGGTCGGTCGGCATGATTGTTTATTTTGTCGATGTGAAACATAAAAATCAGGCCATCGCCAATTTGAAGACGGCCTTTGCCGAAACAAAATCCCCGTGGGAAATCCGCAGGATCACCAAACAGCTTTTTCGCAATTATGGGCAGAATTTGATTGAACTGCTGCGTCTGCCGCTCATGAATCAAGAACGTTTTAAGCAATGTGTTTCCTTAGAAGGGATGGATCACGTTCAAGAGTCTTTGAAACAGAACAAGGGGCTGATCCTTTTAGCGATGCATTTTGGCAGTTGGGAAATGGCCAGCTTGACCTGTTCGATGCTTGATCAGCCGTATAAAGTGATTGTCAAGCCTCAAAAGCGATTTTCGAAATTGGATGAGCTTTTGAATTCATATCGGGAATGCGGTGGATCAGTCACGATTGAGCGGGGCATGGGCATGCGCGAGTTTGTTAAGAGTTTGAAAAATAATGAGGTGGTCGGCATGGTGGTTGATCAGGGCGGGCGCGACGGTACGTTGGTCCCGTTTTTCAATCGGCAGGCCAGCATGTCGGTGGGGGCCATCCGGATGGGGCTTAAAATGGAAGTTCCGATCTGTTTTGCCATCATCATCAGGGAAAAAGGTTTTCGTCATCGGGTGATCGTGCATCCGCCGCTGAAACTTAATCGCAGCGATGATCCAGAGCAGGATTTGAAGAGCAATCTAGAACAAGTCGTTAAGTTGATGGAAGATTATATCCGTCAGTATCCGTCGGAATACATGTGGTTTTATAAGATATGGAAATATTCTAAGGAATCGACAACCTTGATTTTGCACGACGGACGCACCGGGCATTTGCGCCAGTCGCAGGCCGTGAGCCAGCTCATTGGCAAGGCCTTGGCGGAAAGGGAGATTGATTCGCAGATTAAGATTGTCGACGTAAAATACCGTGATTCACTGCGCAAGTCGTTTTTATCCGTTTTGATTTTGCTTTTCAACGGGTATGTGTTTCAGGGAAGATTGGGATTGCTGCAATGGTTTTTAACTCCGGAGAGTTATCAAGAAATCATTTCGTCCAAAGCGGATTTTATTGTTTCCTGCGGTTCCGCCAATGCCGCTTTGAATTTCCTTTTAGCCAATGATCATGAGGCTAAAAGTGTGGCTATCTTAAAGCCGGGCCTTTTAGGGTATCATCGATTTGATTTATGCGTTTTGCCTGAACATGATCGTCCCCGACGGATAGCAAAGAGCGCTCCGGTCCTGATCACTAAGGGTGCCGCCAATCTGGTGACACCGGAATATTTGGCGGAGCAAGGTGATGCCCTGCGCAAGCGCTTTACGCAGCTTCGTCACAATGGTGGCCTGCGGATAGGGCTCTTGATTGGTGGTGATACCAAAGGGTACGCCTTGAACGAACGAAAAGTTTCCATTGTGATCCATCAGTTGAAAGAGATTGCGGAAGAGTATTCCGCCCAGATATTGGTCACCGCTTCCCGACGGACAACAGCGGCTATTGAAAAGATCCTTTTCCGTGAACTAAAAAGTTTTAAGCGTTGTCCACTCTTGGTGATTCCTAACGAAAAAGATATACCCGAGGCCTTTGGCGGGATCCTTTCGTTATCGGACATTTTGGTTGTTTCCGGTGACAGTCTCTCGATGATTTGCGAAGCCGCCTCGTCAGGAAAAAACACCATTGTTTTTGCCGTGCAAGAGGAAATCCTTCGTCATCGGCAAGCGCAGAAGCATCAGAAAATGATTGATTGTTTGAGTGAAGAGGGCTTTGTTTTGTCTTCACAGCCGCAGGGGATCAAGGACGAGGTTACCCAGCTGATTAAGAAAAAAGTACAACTCAATATTTTGAATGACCGTGACAATATTTTTGAGGCAATCAAAAGGATCATTTGAATGAGAATATTGCAAATTCTTCCGGAACTCAATGTCGGTGGAGTAGAAACTGGAACCATCGATTTGGCGAAGTATTTATTGGAGCACGGGCATTACCCAGTGGTTGTCTCCAGAGGCGGGGAGTTGGTGAAATGGCTGGACACGGCAGGGATCAAGCATTATGCTTTACCGGTCCATGAAAAGTCGATTTTTACGATCATCAAATGCGTGGCCGCTTTAAAAAAAATCATCGATGAAGAAAATATTGATATCGTCCACGCGCGTTCGCGGGTCCCGGCGTGGATTGCCTATTTCGCCACTCGCCAAACCAATGCCGAATTTTTGACGACCTGCCACGGACATTATTCCCAGAATTTTTTTAGCCGGGTGATGGGTTGGGCAAAACTCCTGATTGTTCCCAGCAACGTGATCGGCCGGCACATGGTTGAGCATTTTGGAGTTGTCCCTGATCGTATCCGCGCCATTCCCCGCAGCGTCGATCTTAACAGGTTTGTTTTTACGGAGTATCAAAAAAAGGAGAGCCAGCGTTTTATCATTTCGATGGTCGGGCGGATGACTCCCCTCAAGGGGCATGAATATTTTTTAAGGGCGGTTGCCAAGGTCGTGCGTTCGATGCCACTGGTCAAGGTTTGGATCGTCGGTGATGCCCCTGCCAATAAAGTCCATTATCGTCAGGAACTCGAATTGCTGGTTGAGCGTTTGGGATTGAAGCAGCATGTGGAATTCTTTGGCAATCGTCAGGACATCCCCCGGCTTTTGGCCAAATCGCATCTTTTGGTGTTTCCGTCAACGGTTCCGGAATCGTTCGGGCGGGTGATCATTGAAGCCCAGGCCGTTGGCGTGCCGGTCGTCGCTACCCAGGTCGGCGGTGTGATTGATATCATTAAGCACGAAGAGACTGGACTGCTGGTTGATCCGAAAGATGTGGAGCAAATGACACAGGCGATCCTGCGGGTTATCAATGAACCGACCTTGGTCAAGAACATGATCCAGGCTGGCCGCAAAAGGGTTGAAGAGTGTTATACGTTGGATCAGATGGCTGGGCAAACCATTAAGGTTTACGAGGAACTCATGGCTTCGAAGCGGATTTTGGTCATCAAGCTCAGCGCCTTGGGAGATGTGATTTTAGCCACGGCCGCGTTTAAGGCCTTGAGAAAAGAATTTCCACAGGCAAAGATTTATTGTTTGGTTGGTAAAGAGTGTCGTCGGGTGCTCTATCGGTGTCCGTATTTGGACGGGGTCATCATCGCTGATCCTAAAAATCAAGAACGTTCCTTTTGGGGGATCCTGCGGTTTTCAAAAAAACTCCGGGAATACCAATTTGAAAAAGTCATTGATCTGCAAAACAATTGGCGCAGTCATCTTTTTGCTTTCCTTTCATTTCCCAAAATGAGTTTTGGTTACAAAAATAAAAAGGGCGGATTCCTACTTTCTCATCCAGTGGCCAATCCCGAGCAAGACCTAAACCCTGTTGATCAACAATTTCAAATTTTAAGCTCGGCAGGATTGAGCAATGATCACGAAAAGATATTGGAACTTTGGCCATCACCGGCGGACCAGCGAAAAGTGCGGGAGCTTTTGGACGGCCAATGGCTGCGGGAAGAAATGCAGTTGGTGGGGATCAACATCGCCGCCTCTGAGAAATGGGTGACTAAGAATTGGCCGGTCGAGCATATCGCCCGGGTTTGCGATCTTTTAGCAGCCAAGAATATCCGAGTGCTTATTACCGGGACTGGGAAGGACAAGTTGCTGGTCGAGGAATTGCTCAAGAGGACAAAAAGCAAGCCGGTGATCTTGGTGGGTAAGACCAATGTCATGGAGCTGGCGGTCCTGATTAAAAAGTGCCGTGTTTTCATTACCCCGGATTCCGCTCCGATGCATATTGCCGCGGCGATGAAAACCCCCTTCATTGCTTTTTTTGGCCCGACGAACTCGATCAGGCATCTTCCCCCAGCGGAGTCCTATGTCGTCTTAGAACAAAAGCCCCTTTGCTCGCCGTGTTACAGCCCCCAGTGTAAAATTTTAACCCATGCCTGCATGAAAGAGATCAAACCGGAAGAGGTCGTCAAGCGTGTTTATCAACTGATGGAGAAATAGGATGCGAATTTTATTTTTAACAACGCATTTCAACACCGGTGGGATCACCCGTTACATCTTGACTTTAGGAAAAGGTTTGGTGGATCATGGCCACCAGGTCAGTGTGGTCTCGAGCGGCGGTGATTGTGTGGAGCAATGCCGGGATGTCGGAATTTCTCATCATACTTTCAACATCCGTACCAAATCAGAGCTGAATCCAAAGGTTTATCTGGCCTTGGGTAGGTTGCGGCAATTGATCAAAAAGGAAAACATCGACGTTATCCATGCCAACACGCGTGTGACTCAGGTGATGGCCGCTTGTGTCAGTCGGTTGACGCGGGTTCCTTATGTTTCAACTGGTCATGGTTATTTCCGGCCGCATTTTTTTCGTCGATCCATTCCTTGCTGGGGCAAACGCGTGATCGCGATCAGCTCGGCGGTCGTTAAACATTTGGAAGATGATTTTGGTGTTCCCGCCAATCGGATCACGTTGGTCCCGACGGGTGTAGAGTTTGATCGATTCGCGTTGGTGACCCAGCAGATGAGAGAGCAGGCGCGGCAAGTGCTTGGGATCAGCAAACGGCCGGTGATCGGTATCATTGCCCGGCTCTCTGAGGAAAAGGGACATGATACCTTGATCAAAGCCCAACAAAAAATATTAAAGCAATTCCCTGATGCTTTGCTGATCATCATCGGTGAAGGGCGGTGCGAAAAGCGGTTGAAACAGCTGGTGCGGGATTTGAATCTGGATGGGGCTGTTCAATTTTACCCGCTGGTTAATCAAACAGCAAAATTTTTGCCTGTCTTTGATGTTTTTGTTTTGCCATCGATCAAAGAGGGTCTTGGGCTCTCAGCCATGGAAGCGCAGGCCGCTGGTCTTCCTGTGATTGCTTCCAGAGTGGGGGGGCTCGTGAATTTGATTGAAGATGGCAAAACGGGTTTGCTGGTTGAGCCAGGGAATGAGGAACAATTGGCGCAAGCCATCAGTTTTTGTTTAGGCCATCCGTTAGAGGCAAACGCGATGGGGTTACGGGCCAGAGAATTTGTGCAGAAAAATTTTTCCGTTCAGCAGATGGTGGAAAAGGTCGTTAAGGTTTATGAGGAAGTGGACGGCAAATTATGAAAAAACGATTCCTCGTTGTCAACGTCAATTGGTTAGGGGATGTGGTTTTTTCCACACCGGTCTTTCGAGCCATCAAGGAGCAGGAACCAGATTGTCATTTGGCGTGCCTGGCGGTGCCGCGGGTGAAAGAGGTTTTGGACTGCTGTCCATTTCTTGACGAAGTGATTTTGTATGATGAGAGGGGAAAAGACCGTGGGTTGTTTCCAAAGTTGCGTTTGATTTGGCAGTTGCGCGCGGGAAAATTTGATGCGGTATTCTTGTTGCATCGTTCTTGGACCAGGGCGTTGTTGGTTTTTTTGGCAGGAATCCCACGACGCGTCGGGTATCCG
Source organism: Candidatus Omnitrophota bacterium (assembly GCA_023247815.1). Taxonomy (GTDB): domain Bacteria; phylum Omnitrophota; class Gorgyraeia; order Zapsychrales; family JANLHA01; genus JAHFFS01. The sequence continues at coordinate 2,602 of JAHFFS010000033.1, read as the reverse complement.
GATAAAGGACGATGGTGGTTATTAACCGATCGTATCAGCCGCTCTTTGCGGCTTACTCACCGCAGTGACCAGTATCTGAAAATCATCGAAGATTGCGGGATAGTGGTGAAAGATCGTCGCTATGAGCTGAATGTGGATGAGAAGGCGAGGATGGCCGTTCAATCAATCCTGCGACAGTACCACATCACCGATCAGGGGCGTCTCATCGTGATCCATCCCGGCGGCAACTGGGATTTGAAGCGATGGCTGGTTGTTCATTACCACGATTTGATCAGTCAGTTAGTCGCGGAATCGTATTCCGTGATTTTGACGGGAGCGGAGAACGAGCAAAATTTGGCCCAGCAAATCGTTCAAGATATGACTTCGCCACCCATTGTTTTGACCGGAAAGATTTCTTTGAAAGAAACCATGGCGTTGATGCAGCAAGCACATCTTGTCATCAGCGGTGACTCTGGTCCTTTGCATTTAGCATCGGCAGTGGGAACCCGAACGATCGGGATTTTCGGTCCCACTCGTCCGGAACTGACCGGTGCTCGAGGCATGGGGGAAGGGACTGTTTTACAAAGGGATGTCGGCTGTAACCGCGCTTCCTGTTATTATCTCGACTGCCCGGACAATGTTTGCATGCAGGCCGTCAAGCCGGCTGACGTCCTAGAACAGGTAAGAAAATTTGTGGCTGCTTGAGGAATGCCCCAAGGGTTGCCGGTTTCAGGTTAAAAGCTTTTCCATTTGCCTAAATTTTAACTGTATTGTATACTTTGGGTAGTTATCGAGGAATAAACATGCCTAAAAATCCTTACATATTACGCTGCTATGCTCGTCCAGAAGGCGATCATTTGATTGCTGTCTGTGTGGACTTGGACATCATGGTTAGAGGGGCCACGATTGATGAGGTTCGGCAAGAACTTACCGACGCCATTAAATCTTATTTGGGATCTTTGGATAAGGAAAATATCAAAGATCTTTTCCCAAGACGCGCGCCAGCCCAGGTTATGGCGAATTACTATTTTGTTGTGATTGTCGTGCATTGTATGAAATTTTTCAAAAGCGTAAAAAGTGGATTTGATATATTTTGTGAATTAGCAACTCCCCAAGGTTTCAAAGTCTCTCCTTGTGCCTAGACTAGTCGTAACTCAAAAAAAATTCATACAAATTTTAAAAAACTATAATTTTTTTTCTGTTCGAACTGTTGGTTCCCATGAAACTTGGAAAGGAATTGTTGGGGGCTTACATCGAAGCGTTCAAGTCGATTTGCATTATTCAGAATATTCTGATTGGGTGCTGAATTCTATGATTCGTCAATCCGGTATTCCAAAGAAAATTTTTCGACGGTAATTTTGTGAACAAGGCGAGCGCATCTCTTTTTAAGCAGTGATGGATATGCCTTTCCGGTGAGTCAGCCTTTTCACCTTTATTCGCCATCGTTTGTCGAGACACAACCCATTCGTGTCAACGGAGTCTTCGACTCCAATTCCACTCATGAGTTGGGCCTCGACCGGCACCTTTGGTTAAGAGACTCATCTCTTTTGGGATGAAGAGAAAATGAGGAGGATGAAATGTCAGCATGTCAAATAGTCATTGTCGCAATTTTGACTGGTATTTTTATCTGGCGATTTTGGCCGCATCGATACAATTTTTTACATTTATTTTTGTATTTTTTTATGTCCAAAAGGTTCAATCGAATAGCCGCAGAGAATGCCTTTGATAAGGAATTGCAAACAAATGAATCGATTAGAAAAAGCTATGAAAAGAGTAATGGCGAGAGTGCAAAAACGAAAATGCTAGAAGATTTGCGAAAGCAGCTTTCGGGAAGTACAAAAGCTCTTAAAAATAGTTTTTTACAAGCTTTTATCACGGTATCGTTAGTATTGTTTTTTGCTTGGGGACTAGCCTTTTTAATTGCTTCTTGCAAACTCTTTAGTAGCAATAAATATTGCCTATTTTGTATCCAAATTATATCTGCATTTTTTATATTATTGGGTTTGGTGGGGAAATTAGAAAAAAAAGATAGATACCTATGATGGTAATACTCTACCTGAAAGAATTAATGATTTTTGGTTTAAATTTTTAAACATTATAGGAATTTTTTGTTTATTTTTCAGTTTGTTTTACAGTTTTTTTAGTGGAAGTTAAATTTTGGCCTATTCATTACTAGTGTTGAGTTGTAAATTTTTTTGTAAATGTACCGGTCGAGGCACGGCTCATGAGTGGAATTGGAGCCGAAGGCTCCGTTGGAACGAATGAGTTGTGCCTCGACAAACGATGGCGAATGAGGCCGCTAAGATTGAATCGCCGGAAATGATTACCAATCCATGGGTGTTATGATCAAAGACCCTGCAAAAATTAAAAATATTTTGGTCGTCTCGCTCACGAACATCGGCGATGTGGTCTTGACTTTTCCGGTCATCGACATCTTAAAGCAGGATTTTTCGCAGGCAAAGTTGTCGGTTGTCGTAGGTCCGAAGGGTGCGCCGCTGTTGGCCAATAATCCTGTGATCCATAAAATTTATATTTACGATAAAAAGGTTTCGTTTTATAAGATCGTGGCCTGGTTTATTGATTTACGCAAAGAAAAATTTGACCTCATCGTAGACCTGCGTAA
>JAHFFS010000186.1 GCA_023247815.1 Candidatus Omnitrophota bacterium | reverse complement strand
ATAATGATCAAGACCCGGTTTCTTAAATTTTTGTTCATGATTTCTTTATCCCTTTTGTTTGACCCGTGCTACCGCGTCCTTATCGATTTCGACTTTCACATTGTCATCGACGCGCACGCCAAAGGCGTCATCTTTGACATTGATGACCGTGCCATGAATCCCGCCAATGGTGACGATCTGATCGTTTTTTTTGAGGTTAGCGACCTCTTCTTTTTTTTGCTTCTGCTTATTTTTTTCCGGTTTGATCACCAAAAAATAAAAGATGAGAAAAATGGCGATGAAGGGCAGAAATTGAATGATCGGATTTCCAACTTGTTCAGGCGACATGATGGTCCTTCCTTTCAAAGATTAAAGATTTGCGTGGTCAAAATTATGCGGATTTTTTTGATTTCTTGACGAGCGATCTGACCGTGTCACTCATTTGCGCGCCTTGCTTGATCCATTTATCCAACTTTTCATGGTTGACCGAAAGCGACGCCGGAGATTTGGATGGGTCATAATAACCCAAAAGGTCTAAGTGCCGGCATTGCCGAGCAGCCGCGCGGCTGATGGCGACGATACGGTAATTGTAGCGTTTGCTTGCTATCTTACCGGCTTTTTGTAAACGGATACGAACTTCCATAAATTCCTCCTTGTAGTTTCAAGTCTCAAGTGACATGTTGCAAGTAACAAATCTCATGTAACAAATATTTTGGGACATGAGACCTGCGACTTATTTAGGGGTTGTCCCCCATGTTAATATGCGCTTTTTCAATGGCCTTGATTTGGGCCATGGCTTTGTTTAACGTTTCTTGGTATTCCTTTTGCGGCTGCGAATCAGCCACGATCCCAGCACCCGCCTGAATGTACGCTTTTCCATTATACGCGACAATGGTGCGGATGGTGATACAGCTGTCCAAATTCCCGGAAAAACTGAAATAGCCGATGCATCCCGCGTAAGGCCCACGAGCAACGTTTTCCAATTCGTCAATGATTTCCATGGCCCTGACTTTTGGAGCACCAGACACTGTCCCCGCCGGGAATGCCGCTTGTAAAACATCAAAATTGGTTTTGTTCGATCTCAATTTGCCGCGCACATTACTCACAATGTGCATCACATGCGAATACTTTTCAATTTTCATGAATTCAGAAAGATGGATCGATCCCTGCTGGCAAACACGTCCTAAGTCATTTCGACCCAAATCAACTAGCATGATGTGTTCTGCTTTTTCTTTCGGATCATTGAGCAGATTTTTAGCGAGGGCGATATCTTCTTTTTCGTTTCGACCTCTTGGCCGGGTGCCGGCAATCGGCCGTGTTTCAACGATTCCCTGATCACAGCGGACCAAAAGTTCCGGTGAAGATCCGATGATCTGAAGTCGGTCGAAATTCAGAATGTACATGTAGGGCGAAGGGTTCAAGGCCCGTAAGGCCCGATAGACGTGAATCGGCGGCAAATTCAAATCAACTTCAAGACGTTGGGAAAGAACAACTTGGATGATGTCTCCCTGGGAAATGCATTTTTTCGCTTTGAGAACAATGCCTTTGAACGCCGCTTTCGTAAAATTGGAGCGCAACGTACTTTTTGCATCTTTCCCTTGAGGAGACAAAATGATTTTATTCATTTTAAGCGGTTTTTGGATTTTCGCAACAGATTTGTTGAGTTCAGCGACCGCCTGTAGATAACGCTTCATTTTGGCGTTTTTACTCAAATTCGGTTCCACAAAGACGCAGCGGACAAAGATAAGCTTGTGATTCACATGATCAAAGATCAGCAAATTTTTAGCCAGCACCAGCAAGAGTTCAGGAAGATCCAAATCATCTTGGGGTTTGTTAGGCAGTTTCTCGAAATGTCGGACCAGGTCATAACCAAGATACCCGACCATTCCGCCGCAGAAACGCGGCAGTTGTGGGGTCTCGACAAAGCGGTATCGCGACATGATTTTTTGAATCACGTCCAAAGGTGAGCGGTTGGAAATGCTTTTCCATTTGCTCAAACGGTTATTTTTGATCTTGAGGATTTCAATGATTTTATTTTTGCTGCGGATGAGCAGTTCCGGATCGGTCGCGAGAAATGAATAACGGGCGATCTTTTCCTCCCCTTCCACGGATTCTAAGAGGAAAGAAAATTTTTGATCAAGTGCCATTTTGAAGTAGGCAGAGACCGGCGTATCAATGTCCCCGGAGATTTCGGTAAAGACCGGCAGCAAATTTCCTTTTTTGGCCAATTTTAAAAAATTTTCTTTTGTTGGAGTGATGTTCAACATTCGCGGACCGGGATATTTTTTTCTTTGAGATATTTTTTCACTTCTTTGATGCTCAATTCTTGGTAATGAAAGACCGAAGCGGCCAAGGCCGCGTCAGCGCCGGTTTTTTGGAACACTTGAAAAAAATCCTCACATTTGCCGGCCCCTCCCGATGCGATGACCGGAATATTGACAGCCGCACTGACTGCTTTGGTCAAAGCAAGATCATATCCGTTCTTGGTACCGTCGCTGTCCATGCTGGTCAGTAGAATTTCACCAGCACCCAACGCTTCAACCTTTCGCGCCCACGCAACCGCGCGCTGTTCGGTCTTGATCCTTCCGCCGTGGATGTAGACTTCCCAGGGTTTCCTGTTATTGGGGTCATTGGGGTCATTGGGGTCATTGGCGTCATTGATCGACGGGAATTCAGCGCGTTTGGCATCAATGGCGACAACAATGCATTGGCTGCCAAACTGCTCTGAGGCTTTTTTCACAAGCTCCGGGGTTTTAACGGCGGAACTGTTTAACGAGACTTTATCGGCCCCGGCGTTTAAAAGTTCGCGGATGTCTTTGAGCGTTTGGATCCCTCCCCCGACGGTCAATGGCATGAAAACCTGTTCAGCGGTTGATTTGACGATGTCCAACAGGATCGATCGTTTTTCATGACTGGCGGTGATGTCTAAAAAGATGATTTCATCCGCCCCTTGTTCGTCATAAGCCCTGGCAATTTCGACCGGGTCTCCGGCATCACGCAGCTGCACGAAATTGACGCCTTTGACAACACGGCCGTCTTTCACATCAAGGCAAGGGATTATTCGTTTTTTGAGCACAGTGCTAATGCCTCTTTCAAATCAAGTTGACCTTCGTAGAGGGCCTTGCC
>JAHFFS010000032.1 GCA_023247815.1 Candidatus Omnitrophota bacterium | reverse complement strand
AAAATCAAATTCCATTTGAAAAGCAATCCTTTAAGCAAACGATAAAACATTCGTGGTTCGCTACTTTTAGAGAAAGGGGTATTTGTGCAACATAGACCAGCGCTGTTTTTGACGATATTCGGAATTTTTCTTTTAGGAGGGCTGACCGGGTGCGATAAAATTTCGGTAGTAACAGATTATTTAAAGCAAAAAGTATCGTCGACGAAATCGGAAAAAGAACAGCCGGTCGCGGATAAGCCGGTTACAACAAAAGTCTCCCCAGTAATTCCGCCCGCAGAGGAAAATAAAGAGCAGGCCACAACTTCACCCGTAATCTCACCAGAAGCCCAATCAGATGTTCTCGCAAAAGTTGGCGATTGGTCAATTACGCTGCAAGAATTTAAAAAGCGTCTTAACGCGTTAAAAGAGATGGCCCCTGAATTCAATTCAGCGGATGTCGAACAAAATAAATTGATTTTAAACGAAGTGGTCAATCAACAGTTACTAGCACAAGAGGCAGATCGTTTGGGTCTTGGACAAAAAGATGAAGTGATGCACGCGGTCAAAGAGTTCCGACAGACGGTATTGATTAGGGCCTTGGGTGCACAGCTGACCGAAGGGGTAGCGGCGAGCAAGGAAGAGGCAGAAGAATATTACAACACCAATAAAATAGATTTTGTGAAGCCTGCGCAATGGAAATTACGCGAGATTGTCGTCGATAACGAAGCTGACGCCAAAGACATTTTGATCGAGCTTTTAAAAGGAACGGATTTCGCGCAGATGGCGCAGACGCGTTCAAAGGGCAAGACCGCGGCCCAGGGCGGCGAGTTGGAAATGATCAGTGAATTCCAATCAGAGCCGTTGCAAAACGCGGTGAGTGGATTAGGAAAGGGCGATGTCTCACACGTTTTTAAAGGAGTGGACGGGCATACCATCGTTAAGGTTGATGATAAAATTGGCGGGGAGCAGGTTGAGTTTTCGGAAGTGGCCGAGGATCTCCAATCACAGTTGACGGGATTAAAACAGCAGCAGAAGGTCATGCAATATATTGAGGACCTGCGAAGTAAGGCCTCGATTGACATCAATGCGAAACTTTTAGAGGAGTAGAGGCATGAATATTGAAAACAAGAAACAAATAGCAATCATTTTGTTAGCGGTTGGATTAGGGCTTGTCGCTGCTGTTTTAACCGCCAATCATATTCAAGATAGCATCAAAACCGAAACCGCCCGTCTCTCCCAGGAATTTGAAAATAAAAAAATGCGGCCGCTCGTTGATGAGATTAAGGACATGCAAGCGGAATTGCAAAAGATTAAGGATCGGCCGATCCCGCAAATGCCGCAGATGCAAGCGACGCCGTCCCTTTCCAAATCCTCGCTGGCTTTGCGAACACCGGAAGGGAAAAGGGCTTATACGGTAAGGATTGATGCCCTTTCCGCCGTCGGTGGTATGGTCAATCCCGGTGATTATGTGGACATCATCGCGCACATGGACATGCCGGATCCAGTGACGAGTGAGAATGAAAAAATTTCTTCAATGATTTTTCAAAATATCCAGATCCTGGCGGTGGGGGTCAAATTTCAGGCCCCGGGCGAATATGAAGAGCAGCAGGAAGCCAGGGCGTTGAATATCACCTTCGCGTTATCGCCGGAGGAAGCCAGTTTGCTTTCCTTTATTGAGAAAAATGGCCGGATGCAGTTGGTTTTGCGTCCTCCGGAAGAAACCGCGACCGAGGTTATTCAAGCCGCGAGTTGGAGTTCTTTAGCGGATTATGTTTTTGAAAAGCAGGGGACTGAGTTGGTGGTTCCTCGTTCTAAAGCCGATATTGAGCCGGTGAAATCAGATAAGCAAGAAGAAGTCAAACCCTTTATTCAGATTTTCCGTGGCGGACAATCTTTTTAAAGTGTGAATAGTGAAAAGTGAATGGTGAATAGAAAAGACATTCCTTCTTCACCAATTTAACAAAAGGAAGTAAAGACTCTATGATGCTAACAACTCAGAAAAATTTTATCAAACAACCCGTGGTCATTTCCGTTCTTACCCTTGTTTTTTTCTCTTCTTTGATCACTATCCCAAAAGTTTCTGCCTTGCAGGATGTCGTGGATACGATGAAAGAAGACAAGGTTTCCATCAATAAGGGCGACTTGATTTCGTTGAAGGTTTATCAACTCACTCGGATCGCGATCAGCAATCCTGGCATCATTGACGTGGTTAACGCTGACGAGAAAGAGATCCTCATCATTGGACGCACGGTGGGGGAGACGCCGATTTTTATCTGGGATGAAAACGGAAAACGAAAAATTATGGCCCGGGTCATGGAAGAAGAGCTGGATACGGTGACGCAGAGGATCCAAGAGTTGCTGGCCGCCGCTGACATCAAAGACGTTGATTTAAAAAAGAACAATTACGAAGGAAAGATCATCGCGACGGGGCATATTCTTCAGCAGAAAAAAGATGAGTTTGAAAAGATCATCAGTCAGTTCAGCGCCAATTTGATCAATATGGTAAAAGAGGAAGAAGACCTCGTCCAAATCGATGTGCAGATTTCGGAATTGAACACAACACTTACTAAAGAACTGGGTTTTGATTGGACGACGGGAAGTGGCAGTCAACTTTCTTTTGGTTATCAGGAAGTGCTACCGACGTTTGCCGGCCGCAGCGTTGAGGATTGGTTCAAGCTGGGGCGTTTTGACCGTACCTCTGCCATCTTGGCGACGGTGGACTTACTGATCCAAGAAGGAAAGGCGCGGACCTTATCCAAACCGAGCATCCTTGTCTCTAATGGGGAGGAAGCCTCATTTCACGTCGGAGGCGAAATCCCGGTCCGGACCACTACGACCTCAACCGGAGGAGCATCGGTCCAGCAAAACGTGAGTTTTAAGCAATATGGAATTGATTTGACGGTTACGCCAGAGATCAAAGACGGAAAAGTAGATATGATTTTACAGGTTTCCGTCAGAGATATTGATGCTTCAAACGCGGTTGGCGATGATGTTGCTTTTACCAATCGGCAAGCCAATACTAAAGTCCTTTTGGACGACAAACAAACCATTGTGATTGCTGGTCTCATCAAGCAGCAGCAGGGCGAGACGATTAAGCGTGTTCCGTTTTTAAGTTCCATTCCTTTGGTTGGGTTTCTTTTTCGGCACACCGAGACCCCGACCCCTGACCAAGATCAGGAACTGGTGATTTCATTAACTCCCACCATTGTTCGTCAAAAACGACCTGGGCGGGACATTGGCCCAGAACCCAATCGGGCATTTTCGGAGCAGGTTAAAGAGGAAAAGCTCCCGGAGGTTAGCAAATTAGAAGAAGCCGAGAATGCTGGCGCTAACGAAACGCCCGAGTATGAGGAAAGTCAAACGGACCAAAATTTAAATAATATTGATTTACCGGAATTTGCAGAGCAGCCCGTGGCTGTACCGGAGCAGCCGGCTGCGGTGGCCGCCCCTGAGGAAGAGCCCAGTGAAAAAACCATCACCTTAGCACCATACGGGGATGTTGATAATACGACGAATGTCGTTGCTGTCCCTGCCGCTCCTTCAACGCAGCCCCAGGAAAGTCCAAAGGCGACCGACGAAGGTTCTACCAATGCCATAGCTACATATGTGCAAGCCATTCAAAAACGTATCTCGAACACCATTTCCTATCCTTATGAAGCCCGTGAGAACAATTGGCAGGGAACGGTCAAGTTGAATCTGGTTTTAGAGAAGGACGGCAGCTTGAAAGAGGCGAAGGTGGAGCAGTCGTCGGGATATGATGTTTTTGATAAGGACGCGGTCAATACGGCCTTGATTTTGGCGCCTTTTGATCCTTTTTCTTCTGAAATTGATTTGGAAGAGTTGGTTGTCACCATTCCGATTGTTTATAGTCAAGAAGCGGTCTTTGGCGATAGCGAGTAGCCCTAGAATATCCTGGCTGTTCATTTTGGATTGTCGTCAAAGTGATCTAAAGAGCAAGGCATATTTTGAAGTGTGAAAAAGCGCGGATAAAAATTTTCTTCCAGAAGCATTCTTTACTTTTTTCAATCATCCCCTTTTATGGAATCAAGAACGATCACGGTTTTCAGCAATAAAGGCGGCGTTGGTAAAACCTTTATTGCGGTTAATCTCGCGACCGCCCTTGCCGCCACCGGCAAGCGGGTTTTGCTTTTGGATTTGGATTTTCAGGCCTACCATGACATGTCGAGGATGTTAAACCTGGTCCCCCGCCAGTCTTTGGCCAACCTCATCTCGGAAATCGAATCCATGGAAGACCCAGAGGCAATCACCAAATTCACGATCACTCACGACTGCGGGTTGGATTTTTTGCCGGCGGTCGTTCACACCAAACAAATCGGCCACATCACCGCGAGCAATATCAAACCGTTTTTTAAAAAAGCCAGGCAGATTTATGATTATATCATCGTCGACGCTGGCAAGGCTTTCAGCGAGATTTTGCTCACGGTCCTTGATCATTCCAATTTGATCCTTCTGGTCGCGACACCAGATATTTTGGCGGTTTATCAAATCAAATCGTGTTTGGAATTGTTAACCAGTCTGCATTTTCCGTTGAAGATCGTTAAAGTGATTTTGAACCGTTCGGAGAGCCGCGGAGGAGTCGCCTGGCAGGAGGTGCGTTCAGCGCTTTCCTGCGAGATTTTTGGGCAGATTCCGTCGGACGGGAAGGCCGTTGGCATGGCGCTCAATCGCGGGGTCCCAGTCGTGGTTGATAATCCAAAGGCCACCGTTTCAGAAGCGTTCAATAAAATGGCCAATGACCTTAAAAGGGAAGAAATTTATGTTCAGGCCGCGGAATTGGCCAAGGTGCGGCAGTCCGAGGATTTAGACAAGTCGGTTAAATTTTGGGAAAAGTTTGGGATCACTCAGCATTCGTTGGGGGGAGGGCATGATTATTTCGCTAAGGAAGAAGACGAGATTGTTACGTTGAAGAAAAAAATCCATGAGAAGTTGGTCAATCGTTTGCACGTCGAGGACCTCAGTCCGGAGGTCTTAGGGGATCCGCACAAAGCCCAGGAGTTGAAGAACTCGGCGCAAAAGATCGTCGGGAATCTCCTGATGGAAGAAAAGGGCGGAATGATCGCCTCGCATGAAGAACGCACCCGTATTGTTAAAGAGATTGTCGATGAAGCGTTGGGGCTGGGGGCGCTTGAAGAATTTTTAGCCGATCCGGACGTGACCGATATTATGGTCAATAGCAAAGAAGAGCTCTATATTGAAAAAAACGGAAAATTGATTTTGACCAATAAACGTTTTTTATCGGATCAACAGATGCGTTCCATTATGGACCGGATCATCGCACCGTTAGGTCGGCGGATTGACGAATCGGTGCCCATGGTGGACGCCCGTCTGCCCGACGGGTCGCGGTTTAACGCGATCATCCCGCCATTGTCGCTGAACGGCCCGATGATTACGATTAGAAAATTCGGCATTGAGCGCTTGGAGCTCAACGATTTGATGGAAAAATATCGCAGCTTCAGTCCGCCCATGCAGGACTTTCTCAATGCCTGCGTGTTGGGCCGGCAGAATGTTGTGGTTTCCGGAGGGACCGGAGCGGGAAAGACGACTTTACTCAATGTGTTATCTTCCTTTATTCCCGATGATGAAAGGATCATCACCATTGAGGACGCGGCGGAATTGCGTTTGAAGAAGCAGCATTGGGCGCGTTTGGAGGCCCGGCCGTCGAACGTGGAAGGCCGCGGGTCAGTCTCTATTCGTGATTTGTTCATCAATTCGTTGCGCATGCGGCCGGACCGCATCATCATCGGGGAATGCCGTGGGGCCGAGGTTTTGGACATGCTGCAGGCGATGAACACCGGCCACGACGGCTCGATGACCACCTTGCACGCCAATTCAACACGGGATGTGATGGTGCGAATGAGTTCGATGATTTTATTGAGCGGTATCGAACTGCCGACCCACGCCATCAATCAAATGATCTCGTCGGCCATTGACGTGATCGTGCACGTGGCCCGTCTCTCCGACGGGAGCCGCAAGATCACCGGCGTTACCGAGGTTGTTGGTCTGCTTCCGGATTATCAGTTGGACCTCAGAGACATTTTTTATTTTAAGCCTTCCGGCCGGTCCGAGGAGGGAGTGGTTTTAGGCGAATTTTTCGCGACCGGATACGTCCCCAAATGCTATGACGACTTTATGACGATGGGTTTTAAATTGGATAAGTCGATCTTCAATAAATCCACGTAACGTGACCCGCATCATCAATCAAACCAAACAAACTGTTATCGCAACCGAAGGGAGAATCGCCGACACCTTGGTCTCCCGTCTGGTAGGGCTTTTAAACCGACCATCGATCGCTCAACGAGAGGCGTTGGTCATAACGCAATGCCGCGGCATTCACATGTTTTTTATGCGGTTCGCGATTGATGTGATTTTTATCGACGGGGACGATCGGATTGTAGGATTGGTCAGAAATATTAAACCGTTTTGTATCAGCCCATATTTTTGGCAGGCGAATTCCGCGATTGAATTGCCTCCTGGAGTGATTGATCAGTCTCAAAGTGAGATCGGTGATAAGGTCGTTATCACGAAGGGATAAAATTCATTCATCTTCTAGGGCCTCAAAATCATTGAGGGATTGCTTCAATTCATCCAGCCAATGTTCGCAGAATTTGCAGTAGATGGCTGGTTTATTAATTTTTTTTCCGCAGTAAGTGCACGCCTTTTTATCGCTGTCGGGATAATCAATTTTCAGAAGATCATCGACGATGATGTTTTTGCAATGCGGGCATTCTTTGCCCTCAGTGTCGGGGGTGACATCATCAAAGCAATATGGACATTTATGCATAGGAATCCTTGATTAAAGCAATGGCACTCATCTCTAAAGGTATTATACAACAAGATTTTAAAAGCGAAAAGAGAAGTTGTTTTTAGGGGACAGTCCCCTTATACTAGGGGACTGTCCCCTAGGCAGTAAATGTCCATTCTGAATTAGGGTTTTTTATGGGAGTTATTCATAAACTCAAACCAGAAGTTGTGCAGTTCATTGTCCAAAAGAAGAAGGACCTTCCGCAGGTTAGTTGTCGAAAGATGGCGGATTTTATCCGCACCACATTCGAGTTAAGTCTCTCTAAGTCGGCGATTAACAACATCTTACAGAGATCTACGTTAAGCAGTCCAGTGGGCAGGCGGCCACAAGACCCCGTGCGAAAAGAATCGGTTGTTCAACAGGGTGTTAAAGCCAAATCTTTTAAAATTCCTGCTCAGAAGAAAATATTAGGGGAACAGTCCCCAAAAGGGGACAGTCCCCTTCCTGCTTTTCCTCCTGCTCCCCCGATTCAACCGACTAAGTCTCCTCTTCCTCCGGTTGCGCAGAGTCAGCGTAAATTCAGTGTGGAAAGAGCCTCTTCATTGCAATTGCAGCCAAAAGAGGGACTGTCCCCTAGTCCCCCAAAGACGCTTTATGATCACATGGGTAGCATTTTTCTAAAGGCGGCAGAGTGGGAAATTTCTGACGGGCCGCTTTTGGGGAAGATTTTAAAAGATAACCTCCCGACCGGGTTTTCTCAGCAAGAGCTGGATCAAGCTGGAGAAGTGCTTTTATTTTTGCAAGTCTTTGGGATTAAAAGACTTGAAGATTTTATTCATTACACAAAAGACGGATTATGGGCGATTAACGGTCTAAAGACCAAAATCCCGTTTTCTAAGATCAATGAGGCAGCACAATTCTTGAAAACCGTTTCGGGCTTAAGGGTACAGCTGCAAATACATATTTCACAATTGGTTACAAAAGCAGCCTATATCAAGGCCGTTTTTAGAGACGGCAACTGTATATGGGTGGATGCTTTGGGTGCTGGGGTGAGTTCCGCAAAGCGAAGATACCAAAATTTTTCGTCCATCAACCAGATCACCACAACAATGATCAATCAATGGTTGATGCAGCGAGAGCCGCTGATTCTTGGTGCTGTTCAGGACGGCCAAGCTCTTTATCATTTGGCGGCTGGTTTTGCTAATGAGCAAAACAGAAAATTACAAAGGATCAGCGCTTTTGGTTATGACGATCAGGAGATCATTGCCTTTGATTCGTTCATTGACACAAAACGATCATTTCTCGTCGGGGTATGGCCGTCGCAGGAGTTTTATCAGGAACTTTTTGGATCGAAAGATTTTGATTATAAGAAAAATTTTGAAATGACCGATGGCCATAAGCAAATTGCCTATGATGAAATGACTGTTAAAATCAAAGATCCGGTTGGGGAGTTACATCCCATTTCGTTAAGGGCGGTGGGGTTTGAAATGCCAGGGAGCCAACTGCAAAAAGGAGTTATTTTAACCAATATGAGTGATAAGGAAATGACAGCAGAAGGGCTCATCAGTGCTTATGTTCAGCGCTGGTCCTGTTTTCAAGAATCACCATATCTGCAAAATTTTCTGCAACCCAATGTTTCGGAAGAGTATGTGTCTCAAGAAGAAAATATTTCCAACGATTTGCCCGAAGCCAATGATTTGCATATCGCACTTAACTATTTGAATCGCTATAGCCAAGAGGCCTTTTTCCCGTCAGCATACTGTGATCTAGATTTATCATCAATGATAGCAATGTTTTACAATATAGCCGGATATTTACAGTGTACCAAAGAGCTGGTAAAAGTTGAACTGATTATGCCAAAAGCAGAGTATCCTTATCAAAATGATTTGGCTCTGGCGGTCAGGAAGGTCAATGAGCGCAATATCAGCGATTTTCAGGGAAGGAAATTATTTGTGACATGTCTATAATACGAATACTAATATATAAAATTTCTGTAACTTGACATTTAAAATAGCAACATGTTATACTTTAAAAGTGAAGAGGGGGGGAATCTGGCTGCTTATCTTAGGAGCAGGAAATGATTGTAAGTTTTTTTGAACAAATAAGATACATATTCCAGAAGGGCCTCGCATTTCTTTTTTTAAGATATCATTCTTTTGATCATCATCTCCATCCATCGCGGATTGGAGATTTTTTATTGATTACCAAATTCGCCGACAAATGGCGCGCTTTTGGCGATCTGCCCCTGCTTTTAGCAGGGATGATTCTGTGGGCCCATCCAGTGGTCTGCAGATGCCGGCTGCAAAATTTGGCCGGTAATAGAGTCCGTGGGTGAATTCTCCTTAAAGCGGGATTGCTTTAAGGCGGACAAGGGTTATTTGAAACGTTAGGACAGAAACACTTGAACAAAGGCGACAACAGCCAATTTTTAATAAAATCAGGCCTTTGATCAGAAAAGTTTGGTCTTAACCGCAAATGACTTAAGAAAAGGGTTCACGCATGAAAGGAATTGTAAAGATATTTTAGCAACGTTAGCAGTCATTTTGAAGGAGGATAGCAATGTATAAGAAAAGGAACCAAAAAAAGAAAGGGCAAAGCACCTTGGAATATATTATCCTGGTTACAGGTGTCATTGCCGTTCTCATCATTTTTCTAAAGCCAGACAATGGTATTTTTACCAAGGCCTTCAATGGTGTTTTGGATAGCGCCAAAGACGGGATGGTTAATATGTCTAACCGTTTAGGAAAATCCTGGCCGAAAGATACCCCATAACAACGGTTTAGAAATGAACAGTAAATTAGCAATAAAAAATGGAGGACCAAGCAATGTTTAGAAAGTTAATGAAGAATAAGAAAGCGCAACAGACCGCGGAGTACGCGTTGTTGATTTCGCTGGTGGTTGCCGCGGTGATCGCGATGCAGACCTATGCTCAGCGGGCGATTCAAGGACGTATCCGTGACGCCTCGGCGTATTTGGTCGACAAAACGAGCACCATCGGGACAACGAATCAGTATGAGCCGTATTATTTATCTACGGATTATAAAATTGATTCCTTTGATGAGTCAACCGATGTTCATACCAATGAGGCCACAGGTGGAAAGTTTGACAGCGACACTTTCTCTCAGCGAACAAGGGAAGCTGGTGGTTTGCAGAGGTCTACTTATGACGTCCAAACAGGACTCGTTAATGGAATTTAATGAGTTGCGAACAGACGAAATTATCTCATGATTCGGTTGAAAAACAGGAGGACAACCAATGTTTAAGTTTCTAAGGAAAATGAAGGGACAAAGTACTTTGGAATACGCGGTCTTGATCATCATCGTGATTGGGGCTTTGTTGTCCATACAGATGTATATCAAGCGCGGTATCCAAGGACGGCTGCGAAGCGCTGCGGATGATATTGGTGATCAGTATGACCCAGGTAACGTCAATTA
>JAHFFS010000185.1 GCA_023247815.1 Candidatus Omnitrophota bacterium | reverse complement strand
GATTGACGTTCAAGGTCATTTATTGAACGTGCCTGTTGAATTGACTCAGTTTTTGGCGAATCACCAGCTAACCTTGACTCCCGAGTTTGTCAATATGGCCATCCAGTCCGGAAGCTTATTGAAATTTATCAATAGTGATTCGATTCTGTATCAAGCCATGCAGCAGAATCAGGCCGTGGCTCCGAAAAATTTAGCGGCACTTGTTGGGGCGAACCAAATCAGCATAGAGCTCGACGGAAACGGGAATTTTGGGAGGTATGTGGTGAGTGACGCGGTTGTCCCCGCCGAACGGGACAATGTTGTTAATTTTATCAATACCGTCAATGAGGTTATCGCGGCCTTTGAAGCGGCCAAGGCTCAGCAAATCCCCGGATTCAAACTTTACGCGGCTCAAGCAGAGAGTTTCATGAAATTTTTAGCGAATGGGACCATGAGCCATGAGATCTTAACCGGTGAGGGCAAGACTGATGTCCTTATTCATTTAGCAGCCATCAGCGGTCTTTTGCGGGGGAAAGCCAAGGCGGTGATCGCCCTCTCCGACGAAGGAAAATTGAAAGAGGCTTATAGCACCGATATTCAAAATGTTTATCGGCAAATGGGATTGAAAACCGTGACCGTCACCGAGACTTCACAGATCGACGGTGAATTGGTCGAGCGGATCAATGAGGCTGATGTGGTGTTTGTGACCGCGTCGGTCCCTGGATTTTTGGTGCGGTTAAAAGACCTGCAGGGCGGGGTTTATCGGCAGGCTTATGACGCCTTAACCAAAAATGTTCAACTGGTCCAAGATGAAGTTCATACCGCGGATGGGAAGAGTTTTATTCACGGCCAAGGTGATCCACTGGCTTTGGCAGAAGACGTCAAGCAGGCCTTTGAAGGCGAGCAGGGACTGCAGTCCTTCCTTGATCAACAGCGGCACAATCTACTCGCCCTGGTTTACGCCAAGAGAAACGGGATCACGATCTCGGATGTCAACCACGCGGCAGATGAGCTGATCACCCAGAACAGTGACATCGCGACGACCGCCGATCTTGAAACCTGGGCGGAAAAAAATAAACTTCTGCGGCGATTTACCAGCGGCGATCAGGCGGGCGAGATCAGTTTTATGGATTTGCGCGATCTGACGGTGACGACCGACGCCGAAGGGCAAACCATCCGTCCGATTTTTAACAATCAATTCTTGACGCTTTTAACTGCCCATCAAGGAATCTCCTCACTTGAAGATTTTAAAACCAAAGACGAATTTATTGCTTTACGCGCGGCCGTCAAACAGACCGCGAGTTTTATGAACAAATTCGCGGGAGTGGACTGGGCCGCGGTGGTGGACGCAGAAGGGGTTCAACGTATCGTGCCGGTTGCTTTTGGTCAGCCGGAAGTGGATTTAAGATATTCTTCTCCTTACGAGGCCGCGGCCATGAACTTCTTTGGTATGCGTTTCAGCGGGGCGGTTCCTGACTTAACGCAGGTCACGATCAATCCAGATTCCCATCAGGCCACCTATGCCGAGTATCTGGCGGATGTGCTCGCCCGTCGGGGCGATGTGACCGCGATGAGCGGCACCCTAGGGTTGATCGAACCGATGCTGGATGCCTTAGGGATTCCGGTTAACCGTAACCGTACGATTGAATCGTTTAAGAAATATTTTAACGTGAACAATTTCAGCGCAGCGGCCAAGCAAAAGGCCGCGGGTTTACTGGGGATTACAGTCGCCGAACTTGAGAGCGTGCCCAACGCTTTTCATACCAGCGCCCAGGTTGAAGCGGTGAGAGCGGTTGAAGATTTGAATGACGCGGTGACACAGATCGCGGGGGCGGTGAGTCAAGATCAGCAGCATCGCGTGCTTGTACAGGAGAGTGAAAGCATTCATACCGCGGACTTGGCTGACACGTTTTTAGCGCGGATGAAAGAAAAAAATCAGCAGAATGGCAAGGCGGTTGATGTCATCATTCATCAGGGGACACAGTGGATGAAGTACGAATGGGACGCGAGCGCGGGATCATATCGACCAGGGGTCGTGATGAATTTTGAGACGGTTAGAGACACAAACGGTCAGGTGGCACAGCAGGGGGTTAAGGATTATTTGTTAAACGCTCCTCGGCAGACTATGATTGTGACCCACGTCGGGGATCGGTTTGGTCTGGATCTGAAGGTGAATATCAACAACACCAAGTTTGTGGATTTGACTGATACCAAAAATACCATGGAAACGATTTTGCAGGGGCTGGGCCGCGACCGGGGTGTCATCGTCAACGGTCAGCGGCTTTTTGCCGGCCATGAGGTCATTCAGATCGGCGCGGCTCAGGGTGTTTCCGTCGAGGATTTCTTCGCTACCATGATTGAGAATGAAGCGCAGGCCGCGAAAGAGAAACGGTTAGGTATCATCGATGAAGCCAAACGGCAAGTGGTTGTGAATATCTTCAATCAACTGCGGGCGAACTCTTGGAAGGAAGGGACCGCAGATGTGGCCGCGATTGAAGCGGAAATGGTGCGTTACTGGAGCCAGGCGGGTGTGGACTCTGATTTGAGCGCACAGACGCCGCCGCTCGTTGCTGATTATTTGCAAAGCGGGTTTCAACAGACTCAGACCTATTTGTTGGGGCTGGTTTTAAACACCGCGTTTTTCAATCAACTATCGGACAGCAATAAACAAATCTTGTTGGATCTGGTCGGTACCGGAAAAGTAAATGTGAGTTTTCGTCCTGAGGAAGCAACCGGGCGGGCGGATTATGTGAATAACAGTTTGTATACCGCTAAGACCTTGAAAGCATTGGCAACGCGTATCCAGGCAACGGTAAAACTCAGCGATCTTCCGGTACGGGCGTTATCCAATTCTCCTGAGCTTCCGCACACCGCTCAACAGGCAACCCAAAACGTGAATGAGGGCATTACACCGACCAGAGGGTCCCCGGCGCCGTTATTGAACTCCCTCCTTTCCCTGCCCGAACTTAGGTTAGGGAATCCCCTCCAAACCATTTTAAATGAAGCCCAAAATTCCGAACAAGTCCGACGCTGGCAGTCTTACACGCCCGAAGGCCGCGCCGCGTATTTAAAAAGTCTTACCGACGCGGTGACCCGTACCTGCGCATCAGGGGCAAGCGGCAACGGAGCGTGCGGCCAGATCATCGGAACCCTGAAT